>JAEKLF010000030.1 GCA_019509985.1 Burkholderiales bacterium
GTCGGGGCCGACGGCCGTGCCGGCCTTGATGTCCTTCCAGGTGTTCAGGTCGGCGTAGGGGCTCATGCTGCCGGCCGTGCGCATCGTCGTCACGCCACCGGCGAGGTAGAGCAGCGGGAAGCTCTGGAAGAAGGCGCCGTAGCTGCCGCGCTCGGTCGGGTAGAACAGGTGCTCATGCAGCAGCACGAAGCCCGGTATCAGCGCGGCGCCGGCGAGGTCTTTCACGAGGGCGCCGGCGGGGACCTTCAGCTCGGCGTCGGGCTTGACCTCGGCGATGCGGCCATCGCGGATCAGCACGCTCATGTGCTCGCGCGGTGGCTGATCGGTGCCGTCGAACAGCTGGGCATTGCGCAGCAGCGTGACGGGCGCGTGGAAGAGGGTGTAGCGCTCAGTGTCGTTGGGCGCCTGGGCGAGGGCGACCGAGGTGGCCAGTGCGGCGCCGAGCGCCAGCAAGCGATGCAAGGGGAGGGCGGGCATGGCGCGATCCTCGCAGGCCGAGTGCCGCTTTGGCATGGCGTTTGCACCCATGCAGCGCGCGCCCGCCGCCTGTGCGGGCGGCCTGCACCGCGATGGCGACTTGGGGCACCGCCCAGGTGCCACGCCGCCCGCATCCCGTTCATCCTTTCAGGAGTCCCGCATGAGCCGTCTCGACGTCACCGAAAAGATCATCGCCACCAAGGTGGCCAAGGGCCTGAAATGGTCGGACATCGCCGCCGCCGTGGGCCTCAGCAAGGAGTGGGTCACCGCGGGCTGCCTGGGGCAGATGACCTTCGACGACGCGCAGGCCGCGACGCTGGCCAGGCTGTTCGACCTGACCGAGGGCGAGACGCAGTGGCTGAAGGTCGTGCCCTACAAGGGCAGCCTGCCGACCGCCGTGCCGACCGACCCGCTGATCTATCGCTTCTACGAGCTGATCAGCGTCTACGGCACGACCTTCAAGGAGCTGATCCACGAGGAGTTCGGCGACGGCATCATGAGCGCCATCGACTTCAAGATGGATCTGCAGCGCGAGCCCAACGCAGCAGGCGACCGCGTCAGCATCGTCATGAGCGGCAAGTTCCTGCCTTACAAAACCTATTGACGCGTCGCCACGCTCATTTGCGCATCAGCGTGGATTTTCCGAATAGCGATTCGATGAGGTCCACGGCGACGAGGGCCGTCCGGTTCTTCTCGTCCAGCGCCGGGTTCAGCTCCATCAGGTCCATGGAGGCCATGCGGCCGGTGTCGGCGATCATCTCCATGCACAGGTGGGCCTCGCGGTAGGTCGGGCCGCCACCGACCGTGGTGCCGACGCCGGGCGCCATCACGGGGTCGAGGAAGTCGACGTCGAAGCTGACGTGCAGGTGGGTGTTGTCGTCCAGCGTGGCCAGGGCCAGCTCCATGGTGTGGCGCATGCCCATCTCGTCGATGAAGCGCATGTCGAAGACTTCCAGGTCCTGTTCGTGCACGAAGCGGCGCTCGCCTTCGTCGACGCTGCGAATGCCGATCTGGCGCATCCACTTGGGGCTGATGGCGGGCACGTGGCCGCCGATCTCGATGAGCACCTGCGGGCCGAAGCCGCACAGCGCCGCCACGGGCATGCCGTGGATGTTGCCGCTGGGCGTCAGCTCGCTGGTGTTGAAGTCGGCATGCGCGTCCAGCCAAAGGATGCGCAGCTTCTTGCCCGTGTCGCGGCAATGCCGGGCCACGGCGCTGATGGAGCCCAGGCCCAGGCAGTGGTCGCCGCCCAGCAGGATGGGCATGCGGCCGGTCTTCAGCTCGGCGTAGACGGCCTCGTGCACGGTCTGGTTCCAGGCCACGACCTCGTTGAGATGGCGGTAGCCGTTGGTGGGCGGCAGCCAGGGGTTGGCCGGGCCGCTGAGGTTGCCGCGGTCGACGACGTCCACGCCGCGCGCGCGCAGCGCCTCGGCGAGGCCGGCCACGCGCATGGCCTCGGGGCCCATGCTGGCGCCACGGGCGCCGGCGCCGATGTCGGTGGGCGCGCCGATGAGGGAGACGTTGCGGAGTTTGGTCATGGTGCGGTGACGCTTGAAAGTTCGGGTTCGGCTTCGAGCAGGGCCCAGGCCTCTTCGGCCGTCTCGACGTAGTGGAACAGCTGCTCGTCGCCCGGGCTGATCATTCCCGTTTCCAGCAGCAACTCGATGTTGAGCAGCCGGCTCCAGAAGTCGCGGCCGAACAGCAGGATGGGACGGCGGCGGCTCTTGCCGGTCTGGATCAGCGTGAGGCTTTCGAACAGTTCATCCAGCGTGCCGAAGCCGCCGGGGAAGCACACGAGCGCGACGGCACGCATCAGGAAGTGCATCTTGCGCAGGCCGAAGTAGTGGAAGCGAAAGCACAGCTCCGGCGTGATGTAGGGGTTGGGGTATTGCTCGCGCGGCAGCACGATGTTCAGGCCGACGCTCTTGCCGCCGGCTTCGTAGGCGCCGCGGTTGCCGGCTTCCATGATGCCGGGGCCGCCGCCGGTGGCGATGACGACCGGGCGGCCGCGCGCGGTGCAGGTCTCGGTGGCGATCTGCGCGAAGCGGCGCGCCTCCTCGTAGTAGCGGCTCATGCCGAGCTTGCCGCGCGCGCGGCGGATGCCGGCCTCGTCGCCCGCCTCTTCGGCCGCGGTCAGCAACGCCTGCGCGACGTCGGCCGGCGGGATGCGCGCGCTGCCGAAGATGACGATGGTGGACTTCACGCCCTGCTCGTTCTGCACCAGCTCGGGCTTCATCAGCTCCAGCTGCATGCGCACCGGGCGCATGTCCTGGCGCAGCAGGAAGCTCTCGTCCTTGAAGGCGAGTTCGTAGGCGCTGCCCGGGCCATCGTAGTCAGGGTGGGGTTGCAGCGTGCGGACTTCTTCCTTGGCGGTCGGGAAGTTGCGCGTCGGGACGTCGGTGGGCTTCATGGGCGAGGGATTGTGGGCAGATCAACGCTGGATTTTGTGCTTCATTCCGAAGCCACCGCTGCATGAAATCCGGGCCGAGCGCCGGGCCGCTCCCAAGCCGGCCCGCCGGGCGATGTTCTCGCGGCTCAATGCCGCGAGATCGCCGTCCCCGCGGGGGACCGGCCAAGGTATTCCTTGGACGAGGGGCTTTTGCTTCGGGATTTCATGCGCCGCAGACCGAGCATTCGGGATCGCGCTGCATGGCGATCTCGCTCCACTGCATGCGCCGGCCGTCCAGCATCAGCAGCCGGCCGGCCAGTGGCTCGCCGATGCCGGCCAGCAGCTTCAGCGCTTCGGCCGCCTGCATGCTGCCGATGATGCCGACCAGCGGCGCGAACACGCCCATCGTCGAGCAGGCCACGTCCTCGAAACCGGACTCGGGCGGGAACAGGCAGGCGTAGCAGGGCTGCTCGCGCGAGCGGCTGTCATAGACGCTGATCTGGCCGTCGAAGCCGATCGCCGCACCCGAGACCAGCGGTTTGGCGTGGCGCACGCAGGCGGCGTTGACAAGGTGGCGGGTCGCGAAGTTGTCCGTGCAGTCGATGACGACGTCGACGCGGGGCACCTCGGCATCGAGCAGCGCGGCGTCGGCCTTCTGGGCCAGAGCGCGTACCTGCACGCCGGGGTTGAGGGCGGCCATGCGCGCGGCGGCGGACTCGACCTTGAGCCGGTCCAGGATGCTCATGTCGTGGGCGATCTGGCGCTGCAGGTTGGTCAGCGACACGCTGTCGTGGTCGACCAGCGTGATGCGGCCCACGCCGGCGGAGGCCAGGTACAGCGCCACCGGCGAGCCCAGGCCGCCGGCACCGATGACCAGGGCCTTGGCGTCGAGCAGGCGCTGCTGGCCCTCGATGCCGATCTCGTCCAGCAGCAGGTGGCGCGAGTAGCGCAGCAGGTCGTCGTCGTTCATGGCATCAGGATAGTGGGTCGGGCCACAGCGGTTCGCTCATGCTGCGGCGCATCGCTTCGATGAAATAGCGCAGCCTCGCGCTCGGTGCCGGAGGGTTGGGATACAGCAAGTGCACCGGCAGCGCCGTGCCGCGCCAGCGCGGCAGCAGCCGCACGAGGCGGCCTTCGGCGATGTCCTCCTGCACGGTCCAGCCCGACACCAGCGCCGCGCCCAGGCCCAGCCGGACGGCTTCGCGCGTGGCGTAGAGGCTGTCCGTGGCCAGCACGCGGCGGATGGCCAGGCGATGGCGCACGCCGTCGTCGCGCTCCAGCTGCAGC
>JAEKLF010000056.1 GCA_019509985.1 Burkholderiales bacterium
GGCCGCCGGATCCGAACGGCTGTACCCAGCCTGGCCAAGCAAAGTTCAGCCTCGAATGAAAAACGAGTTTGCCCTTGCGCAGGGCCTGCGAAGCCAAGCCGTTGATCGACCTGACCCGGTCTGGAACTGCCAAGAGAACCGAGAGCCGGCAAGGGCAACCGCGAGTGGCACCAGGGCGGCTGGTCTTCGTGGCCTGCTGCCGTCGTGTCAACACGCCCCAGCGATCAGACGCCCGGCCAGCTCGAAATCCTCCGGCCACGTCACCTTGAAGTTCGCCATTGACGCCCGCACCAGCCGCGGCGCGAGGCCCAGGGCCTCGACCGCACTGGCCTCATCCGTGGCCGCCGCGCCCATCGCGGTCAGGGCCTTCTCGACCAGGCCGAGCCTGAACATCTGCGGCGTCTGTGCGGCCCATTTGTCGCGGCGATCGACGGTGGCGGTCACGCGGCCGTCGGCGTCGCCGGCCTTGAGCGTATCTGCGATGGGCTGGGCCAGCAGGCCGCCGACGGCGTCGTGCTCGCAGGCGTTGATCAGCGCATCGACCCACTCCGGGCGCAGCAGGCAGCGGGCGGCGTCGTGCACCAGCACCCAGTCCTCATCGACGGCGCCGCGCCGGCGCAGTTCGGCCAGGCCGCCCAGCACGCTCTCGGCGCGGCTCGCGCCGCCGACGCGGGCGACCCAGCCGGCGAAGCCCGGCACGGCAGTTTCGAAGCGATCATCGCCAGGCGACAGGACGACCAGCGTCTGCACCAGCCGCGGCACGGCCGCGAGCGCGGCCAGCGTGTGGGCCAGCATCGGGCGACCGGCGATGGGCACGTATTGCTTGGGGCCGGCGGCGCCTGAGCGCTCGCCAACGCCAGCGGCTGGAACGAGGGCGAAGAAGCGGGGATCAGTCATCCCCGCCATTCTCAGCCCGGCTGCTGGACCCAGGCTCAGTCGTCGTGCCCAGGACTCTGGCGCGACAGGCGCCGCAGCAACCCCGGCCAGGCCAGCTCGGCGCCCGAGCCGCGCATGACCTTGTCGCTCTGCGCGCGGATGCCGGCCAGGATGGGCGCCGGGATGCGGATCAGCTCGCCGCCGCCGGCCTGGGCCGCGATCTGGATCTCGCAGGCACGCTGGAGCATGAACATCTTCAGGAAGGTGTCGGCGGCGCTGTGGCCGAGCGTCAACAGGCCGTGGTTGCGCAGGATCATCAGCGCGGTGCCGCCGAGGTCGGCCACCAGGCGGGCCTTCTCGTCGGGGTTCAGCGCCACGCCTTCGTAGCCGTGATAGCTGAGGGAGGCCAGCGGGAACAGGCTGTGCTGCGAGATCGGCAGCAGGCCCTCCTGCTGCGCGCTGACGGCGATGCCGGCCACCGTGTGCAGGTGCATGACGAACCTGGCGTCCTCACGGGCTTCGTGCACGGCGCTGTGGATGATGAAGCCGGCGGGGTTGACGTTGTAGTCGCTGGGCGCGACCTTCTCGCCGGCCTGGTCGACCTTGACGAGGCTGCTGGCGGTGATCTCCTCGAACATCATCCCGTAGGGGTTGATGAGGAAGTGATGCTCCGGCCCGGGCACGCGGGCGGAGATGTGGGTGAAGATCAGGTCGTCCCAACCGTGCAGCGCGGCGAGGCGGTACAGCGCCGCGAGATCGCAGCGGACGCCCCACTCCTCGGAGCTGATGTGAGCGGGCTTGGCCATGGTGTCTCCTGCGGGCTGTTGTGCGGTCAGCATAGTCCGCGGATGCAGCTTTCCTGACGCGTCGGGGACAATCGCGGCCGCCATGCTGATCTCCGACCTCCGCCAGCACCTGCGCGCGCTCGGCGCCAACCCCGACCACGAAAGCCGCGTGCTGCGCCACTGGGTGCAGGCCCTGCCGCTGGAGGGGGGCAAGCGGCCGCTGCAGGGCTTCCTGCCCAAGGCGGTGATGGCGGCGCTGCCGGGGCTGATCGCCGAGCTGCAGGGCCTCGTCACGCTGCGCAGCGAGCACGCCGGCGGCGACGGCCAGTCCGCGCGGCTGCTGCTGGGCCTGAACGACGGCCAGACGGTGGAGACCGTGCTGCTGCCGCGCGACGGTGTCTGCGTGTCCAGCCAGGTGGGTTGCGCCGTGGGCTGCCGTTTCTGCATGACCGGCGTGGACGGCCTGATCCGCCAGGTCGGCAGCGCCGAGATCGTCGCCCAGGTGGTGCTGGCGCGGCGCAAGAACGCCAGGCTGAAGAAGGTCGTCTTCATGGGCATGGGCGAGCCCTCGCACAACCTCGTCAATGTGCTGGACGCCATCACGCTGTTGGGCCGCGAGGGCGGCTTCGCGCACAAGCAACTGGTGTTCTCGACGGTGGGCGACGAGCGCGCCTTTGAAGCGTTGAATGCGGCCGACGTGAAGCCGGCGCTGGCGCTGTCGCTGCACACGACCGACGCCGCCAAGCGCGCCGATCTGCTGCCGCGCGCGCCGCGACTGACGCCCGAAGAACTCGTCGACGCCGCCGATGCCTATGCGCGCGCCAGCGGCTACCCCATCCAGTACCAGTGGACGCTGCTGGACGGCGTCAACGACGGGCCCGAGGAGCTGGACGGCATCGTGGCACTACTGAAGGGCCGCTACGGTCTGCTGAACATGATCCCCTTCAACAGCGCGCCCGGCCTTCCCTTCACGCGGCCGAGCTGGGAGCGCGCGCGGGCCATCGCCGCCGAGCTGTGCGGCCGCGGCGTGCTGACCAAGCTGCGCGACTCCGCCGGGCAGGACGTGGAAGGCGGCTGCGGCCAGCTGCGCGCCCGCGAGGCCGTGGGGCGCCCCGGCCGCGTCGTGAGGATTCACGCCTGAAAAGGCGGCGGGTACACGCGGTTCCACAAGCAGAATCGCGACGCCGCGTCGACACCGCCCCGGTGCCGCCGCGAGAAGAACCCCTTGGAGGAGACATGACTCAGCTTCAGACGCTGGCCGCGCGTGCGCGCACGGCGGCGGTGACCACCGGCGTACTGCTGTGCCTGCAGGCCATGGCCGCCACCACGGTCAACAAGTTCGAGCCCTCGGCCCAGGTGGCCGGCAACACGCTGCAGCTCAACGGCAAGGGCACGCGCGTGCGCCTGGTGTTCAAGGCCTATGACATGGGCCTGTACACCAGCAAGCGCGTCGGCACGGCGGCCGAGCTGTTCGCCCTGCCAGGCGCGAAGCGGCTGCAGTTCACCGCACTGCGCGAGCTGCAGGGCACGGAGCTGGGCCGGCTCTTCCTGCGCGGCATGAGCGACAACACGCCCAGCCAGCAGATGACCCGCCACACGCTGGCGACGACGCGGCTCATCGAGGTCTTCTCGGGCAAGCCCAAGCTCATGCCGGGCGACACCTTCGCGATGGACTTCGTGCCCGGCAAGGGCACGCAGTTCTACATCCAGGGCCAGCCGCAGGGCGACCCGGTGGGCGACGACGAGTTCTTCACGCTGGTGCTGCGCATCTGGTTTGGCGACTCGCCGGCCGACTCGCATCTGCGCGAAGCGCTGCTGGACGGCGGCAAGGATTGAACCCTCAGCCGGACCGGTAGGCGTCGGCGTCCAGCCCTAGGCGGCGGATGCGGTCATGCAGAGTCTTGCGCGCCAGGCCCAGGCGCTCGCCGGCCTTGGCGATGTTGCCGCCGCTCTCGCGCAGCGCCTGCACGATCCATTGCCGCTCGACGGCGGCCAGGGCTTCGTCCAGCGGCGCCTGCGGCAGCTCGGCCGGCTCGCTGGGCGCCGGCGACAGGGGCGGTGCGGCCTCGGTGACCAAGCCCAGCACCCAGCGCTCGGCGAAGTTGCGCAGCTCGCGCACGTTGCCGGGCCAGTCGCGCGCTGCCCAGGCGGCCAGCTGCGCGGCGCTCCAGGCCGGCACGGGCCGCTGCAGGCGCTCGGCGGCCTGCGCGCAGAAGTGGCCCAGCAGCAGCGGGATGTCCTCGCGGCGCTGCCGCAGCGGCGGCAGCGCGAGGCTGGCCACGTCCAGGCGGTAGAACAAGTCCTCGCGGAACCTGCCTTCGCGAGCGAGCGCCAGCAGGTCCACCTTGGTGGCCGCGATGACGCGGCAGGCCAGCGGCACGGCCGTGTTGGCGCCCAGGCGCTCGACGCTGCGCTCCTGCAGCACGCGCAGCATCTTGACCTGCAGCGCCAGCGGCATGGACTCGATCTCGTCGAGGAAGACCGTGCCGTCGCCGGCGAACTCCAGCTTGCCGATGCGGCGCTTGCTGGCGCCCGTGTAGGCCCCAGCCTCGGCACCGAAGATCTCGGACTCGAACACGCTCTCGGGCAGCGCGCCGCAGTTGATCGCCACGAAGGCGCCGCGCGCACCGCTGGCCGCGTGCAGCGCGCGGGCGACGACCTCCTTGCCCGCGCCCGTCTCGCCGTGGATGAGCACGTCCACGCGCGCCGGGCCCAGCGTATGGATCAGTGTGCGCAGCTGCTCCATTGCGGCACTGGCGCCCAGCAGGCCGTCGGCCGGGCCGCCGGCGAGCTGCGCCTTCAGCCGGCGGTTCTCCAGCACCAGGCGGCGCTGCGCGAGCGCCCGGCGCACGACCTCGACGAGGTGCTCGGCCGAGAAGGGCTTCTCGATGAAGTCCCAGGCGCCGTCGCGCATCGCCTCCACGGCCATGCCGATGTCGCCGTGGCCGGTGACGAGGATGACGGGCAGCTCGGGGTCCTGTTCGCGCAGCTCGTGCAACAGCTGCAGTCCGCTGGCGCCGGGCAGTTGCACGTCGCAGACGACGATGCCGGCAAACCCCGGCTGCAGCCAGCCGCGCGCGGCCTCGGCAGAGTCCACGCCGTGGACCTGCAGGCCGGCCAGGCGCAGGCTCTGCGTGGTGGCCAGGCGCACATGCTCGTCGTCTTCGACGAGCAGCACTTCGGTGGAGTCAGTCCAGGCCATGCGGCGATTGTGTGATGGGCAGGCGCAGGATGAACTGCGCACCACCCTCCGCTCGGTTGCCGCCCTGCAGGGAACCACCCAGCGCGTTGGCGATGGACGCCGAGATGGACAGTCCCAGGCCCAGCCCGTCACCGCGGCGCTTGGTGGTGAAGAAGGGTTCGAACAGGCGGGCCAGCACGTCGTCGCTCAAGCCCGGGCCGGTGTCGGTCACGCGCAGCAGTGCCTGGCCGGCGTCGACCTCTGCCTGCAGCGTGACGGTGCCGCCGCCCTCCTTCGCATGGGTTTCGGCGCTGGCGTCGATGCCGTTTCGCAGCAGGTTCACCAGTACCTGCTCGACGCGCACCTGCTGGCCCAGCACGGCCAGGCCTTCGGGCACCGGCGGGCAGTCGAGCGTGACACGCTGGCGGCGCGCCTCGGCACTGACCAGCGCCACCGCCGCCCGGAAGGCCGCAGCCACGGACACCGGCTGCACGCGCAGCTCGTCGCGCCGGGCGAAACCCTTCAATTGCGCCACGATGGCGGCGATGCGCTGCGTGAGCTGGTCGATGGCTTCGAGGTTGCCCTCGGCATCGGCCTGCATGCCGCGTTCGAGAAACACGCGGGCGTTGTCGTTCAGCGCACGCAGCGCCGCCAGCGGCTGGTTGATCTCGTGCGTGATGCTGGCCGCCATCTGGCCCAGCACGGCGAGCTTGCCGGCCTGCACGAGGTCGTCCTGCGTGGCACGCAGCGTGCGCTCGGTGCGGTGCAGCTCGTCCACGCGGGCCTGCAGCTCTTGCGTGCGTTCGGTGATGCGGGTCTCCAGGCTGTCGTACACCGCGCGCAGTTCGCCCTGGGCGGCCAGGCGCTCGCGAGCACGGCGGCGGCGCAGCTGCAGGTAGGCCAGCGTCAGCAACAGCGACACCCAGCCGAATGCGACCGCCCAGGCACGGCCGGCGGCGATCTGCTCGGCACCACGGATCTCGGTGAAGGACAGCAGCGTCCAGCCGCGGCCGTCCACCGGCTGCTCGGTGACGAGGGCGCGCAGCCTGGCGGTGGCCGTGCCGATGCGCTCTACGCGCAGCTCGGTCGATGCGCTGCTCGGCTCACGCGCCAGCGGCGCGAGCGGCAGGTCGCCGTACTGCTGGGTGTCGTGCAGCTCGGCACGCGCGGCGGCCGTCAGCGGCTGCAGCGTGCGGTACTTCCACTCCGGCCGGCTGGCCAGGAACACCACGCCGCGCGCATCGGCCAGCATCAGCTCGCCCGCGCTGCGCGCCCAGTTGGCCTCCATCTCGTCCAGCGACACCTTGAGCACGACGACGCCCGCGGCCGGGCCGCTCAGGCGGTGGGCGATGAAATAACCCGGCGTGCCGGTGGTGGAGCCGCGGGCATAGAAGTGGCCACTGCCGCTGGCCATCGCGTCCCGGAAGTAGGGCCGGTAGGCGTAGTTCTGGCCGACGAAGGTCTGGGCGTCGGCCCAGTTGCTGGCGGCCAGCGTCAGGCCGTTCGCATCGATCAGGAAGATGGCCGCCGCGGCCGCGTCGCGGGCCACGCCTTCGAGCAGCGCGTTGACCTCAGTGCCGCGCGCTTTGGCCGCCGGATCGGCCAGCAGCCCAGCGAGCGCGGGGTGGCGCGCCAGCACCTGCGGCACGGCTTCGTACTTGTCCAGCGCGCCGGTCAACTCATGGGCGACGAAGCGCAGATGGCGCTGGGCGTCGTCTCGCGTCTGCGCCAGCGCCAAGTCCAGCGACAACCGCCACGCGCCATAGGCCAACGCAGCGCCGCCGAGCACCACCGCCAGCAGCAGCGCGAGGCTGCGTTGCCAGCGGGGCCGCTTCAGTGCTTCAGGCATGTGTATTCGGGCCGAGCGCCGGGCCGCCCCAAGCCGGCCCGCTTGGGCGTGTGCCTGACGGTCGCGCCGCCAGGCATCGCCGCCCCCTCGGGGGGCGGATCAGCGTACCCGCTGGGCCGGGGGCTTCAAGTTTCCGCATCGATCCTCGAATGCCGGCGCGTGTCACGCATGAGGAGGTAGACGAGCAGCGAGCAGGCGATCACCGCGGTAGCGTACCAATAGAAGCCGCTCTCCATGCCCTGCTGCTTGAACCACAGCGCGATGTACTCGGCACTGCCGCCGAACACCGACACCGCGATGGCGTAGGGCACACCGACGCCGGTCGCACGGATGGACGCCGGGAACAGCTCGGCCTTCACGACCGCGTTGATCGACGTGTAGCCGCTGACGATGAGCCAGGCGCAGGCAATCAGGCCGAAGGCCTCCCACGGCCCTTGCGCGTGGCGCAGTGTCGTCAGCAGCGGCACGGTGAAGATCGTGCCCAGCACCGCGAAACCCAGCAGCAGCGGCTTGCGGCCGATGCGGTCCGACAGCAGGCCGTACAGCGGCTGCAGCAGCGCGGCGAACACCAGGCTGCCGGCAGAAACGGCCGTGGTCTGCGCGTCCGTCAGGCCCACCGACAGCTTCAGGAACTTCTGCATGTAGGTCGTGTAGACGTAGAAGGCCAGCGTGCCGCCCATGGTCAGGCCGATGACGATCAGGCATTCGCGCGGGTGCTGCATCAGCAGCTTGAAGCCGCCCATGCGGTCCTTGTTCCGCTGCTTCTCGGCCTGGAAGGCTTTCGTCTCGGGCAGGTCCGACCGCATGATCAGCGCCACGATGGCCAGCCCGGCACCGATGAAGAACGGAATGCGCCAGCCCCAGGCCTTCAGCTCGGCGGCGTCAAGCAAGAAGTTCTGCAAAACAAGCAGCACGACCAGCGCCGTCAGCTGGCCGCCGATCAGCGTCACGTACTGGAAGCTGGAATAGAAGCCGCGGTGCTTGCTCGTGGCCATCTCGGACAGATAGGTGGCGCTGGAGCCGTACTCGCCGCCCAGGCTCAGGCCTTGCAGCAGCCGTGCGACCAGCAGGATGGCCGGCGCCCAGACGCCGACCGCGGCATAGGTGGGCGAGCAGGCGATCAGCAGCGAGCCGCCGCACATCAGCAGCACCGAGGCCATCAGCGCCAGGCGCCGGCCGTGGCGGTCGCCGATGTAGCCGAACAGCAGGCCGCCCACCGGCCGGATGAAGAAGCCCAGCGCGAAGATGGCCGCGGTGAACATGGACTGCGCCACCGGGTCGCTGGACGGGAAAAAGGCCGACGAGAAGTACAGCGAGAAGGCGGCGTAGCAGTAGAAGTCATACCACTCGACGAGGTTGCCGATGGAGCCGACGAAGATGGCCTTGACGCGCCTGAGTTCGATGTGATCGCCGGCCGCGGCCGCGGTGCGGCCGGCCGTCGGGGCATGGGTTGCTGACATGCTGTCTCCTGGGTTGTGTGCCCCAGGATGAGCAGCTTGCGTGCCAAGGCTGTGCGCGGCTGCGCCCCAGGCTGGCGCGCGATGCGGCAATCTATTTCGGCGGTTTTCCGCCAGGCTCCGGCGCCGCGCCGCCGTCAGCGGCGGATTGCCGCCGGCGCCGGGTCAGCGCGAGGCCTGGACCCAGGCCGTCACCAGCTCGCGCAGCACCGGCAGCGGCACCTGGCCGGCCGTCAGCACGACGCGGTGGAAGCCCTTGACGTCGAACTTCGGCCCCAACGCCGCCTCGGCCTCGTGGCGCAGCTGGGTGATCTCCAGCTGGCCGATCTTGTAGCCCAGCGCCTGGCCGGGCCAGACGATGTAGCGCTCGACCTCGGAGACGACGTCGCTCTCGACCATGGACGAGTTGTCCAGCATGTACTGGATGGCCTGCTCGCGCGTCCAGCCCTTGGCATGCAGGCCAGTGTCCACCACCAGGCGCATGGCGCGCAGCTGCTCGTCCGACAGGCGCCCGTACCACTGGTAGGGGTCGGTGAACATGCCCAGCTCCTTGCCGATGCTCTCCGAGTACAGCGCCCAGCCCTCGACATAGGCCGTGTAGTGGCTGCCGAAGCGGCGGAAGGCCGGCAGCGTCGTGTCTTCCTGCGCGATGGAGATCTGGAAATGATGGCCCGGCGAGGCTTCGTGCAGCGACAGCGTCTCCATGCCGTAGATGGGCTGGGCCTTCAGGTTGAAGGTGTTGACGTAGAACACGCCGCGGCGCGAACCGTCCGCCGACGGCTGCTCGTACGACGCGCCGGCCGCGCTCTCGGCACGGAAGGCCTCGACCTCCTTGACCTCGTAGTCAGCCTTGGGCTGGATGTCGAAGAGCTTGGGCGTCAGGCCGTTGATCTTCTTCTGCAGCTCGCGGTAGCCGGCGAGCAGATCCTCGGGCTTGGTGAAATAGAACTTCGGGTCGTCCTGCAGGTATTTGAAGAAGGCCTTCAGGTCGCCCTGGAAGCCCACCTGGACGCGCACGGCCTCCATCTCGCCGAGGATGCGCGCCACCTCCTTCAGACCGATCTCGTGGATCTGGTCGGGCGTCAGGTCCACCGTGGTGGACTGCCGCACGCGGTAGGCGTACCAGGCCTGGCCATCGGGCAGGGCCGACCAGGCCGTGCTGGTGCGCGCCTTGGGCGTGTACTCGTCGCGCACGAAGGCCAGCAGGCGCGCGTAGGCGGGCAGCACCTTGTCCGCCAGCAGCTTGCGCATGCGGGCCGTGATGCGCGCGCGGTCGGCGGCCGGCACGGCGTCGGGGAAGTTCTTGATCGGGCCCCAGAACAGGCTTTGCTCGGGGTCGGCCACGGCCAGTGCCTGCAGCTGCGGCAGCACCTTCTCCATGACGGCCTTGGGCTGCGTCACGCCGGCCTTCAGGCCTTCGCGCATGTTGGCGATGCTGCCGTCCAGCACGGGCACGGCCAGGGCCAGACGCTTGAGCCAGTCGTCGTAGTCCTTGGTGGTGCGGAAGGGCTGGATGGACTGGCCCGTGCCCAACTGGGCCAGGCCGCTGGGCAGGCCGCCGATCTGGCTGATGGGCTGCATCCAGCCCGGGAAGCGCTCGCCGGCCAGCTCCTGCTCCAGATCCAGCTTCAGGATGGCGTAGGAGACGCGGTCCTTGGGGTCGAGCTTGTCCTTGTTGAAGCCGGCCAGGGCCTTGATCTCGGCCCGCAGCTCGCGCTTGGCCTGGGCGCGGAAGGCGGCGGTGGTCTGGTCGACGAGGCGGTCGTTGTAGCGCGGGTCGCCCAGCGACGTGGCGAGGATGGGGTCGCGCTTCAGCGTGCGCTCCCATTCGGCGTCCAGCCAGCGGTGAAAGCGCTCGCTCTCGGTGGAGGCGGCCCAGGCGGACTGGCTGAGAACGAGTGAAGTCGCGAGCAGGCTGAGGGCGTGACGACGGCGCATGGAATCTCCGGTTTGCAGTGCCGCGATGCTAGCGAGGCTCCTGCTGACAAGCCAAAGGACATGGCTTCCCTAGAATTGCCCCAAGCTCCGTTCCGGGGCTGTCGTCGTTTGTAGGCCTTGATGAATCTCCCCTCGCTGCCGGCCATCCAGCCCGGCAAGAAGTTCACCCATCCCCGCCCCCTCGGCTCAGCCGACGCCCTGCTGCTCGCCCGCTTCGTGCAGCAGCAGCGCGACGCCGGCCGCCTGGCCGCCATCTTCACCGCCGAGCCGGGCGACACGCAGCGGCTGGAAGACGAGCTGAAGTTCTTCGCGCCCGAGCTGAAGATCGCCGTCTTCCCCGACTGGGAGACGCTGCCCTACGACAGCTTCAGCCCCCACCAGGACCTGATCTCCGAGCGGCTGGCCACGCTGTGGGAGCTGCTGCAGGCGAGGAAGACCAAGACTATCGACGTGGTGCTGATGCCGGCAGCCACCGCGCTGACCCGCCTGGCGCCACCCAGCTTCCTGGCCGGCACGACCTTCAACTTCAAGCAGAAGCAACGGCTGGACGAAGCCTCGCTGCGCTCGCAGCTGACGCTGGCCGGCTACACGAACGTCAGCCAGGTCGTGCAGCCCGGCGAATACGCCGTGCGCGGCGGCCTCATCGACCTGTTCCCCATGGGCTCGACCGTGCCCTACCGCGTGGACCTGTTCGGCGACGAGGTCGATTCCATCCGCACCTTCGACCCCGACAGCCAGCGCAGCCTCTACCCGGTGCCCGACGTGCGCCTGCTGCCGGGCCGGGAGTTCCCGATGGACGACGCGGCGCGCAAGAAGTTCCGCGAGCGCTGGCGCGAGAAGATGGACGGCGACCCGACCAAGTCGCGCCTGTACCGCGACATCGGCGACGGCATCGCCTCGGGCGGCATCGAGTACTACCTGCCGATATTTTTCGAGCAGACGGCCACCGTCTTCGACTACCTCGGCGAGACGGCCGGCCTGGCCTTGCACGGCGAGGTGGACGAAGCCATCCAGCGCTTCTGGACCGATACCAGGGAGCGCCACCGCTTCCTGCAGCACGACCCCGAGCGGCCGCTGCTGCCGCCGGCCGAGATCTTCCTGACGACGGAGGACTTCTTCGGGCTGACCAAGCCGCACGCGGTGCTGTCGGTGCGCGGCAACGAGCCGGTGGACTTCGCGCGGCCGCTGCCCGACATCAGCGTCGAGCGCGGCGTGCAGGAACCGTTGGCGCGGCTGTACCAGCATCTGCAGGCCACGCCGCATCGCGTGCTGCTGCTGGCAGAGAGCGAAGGCCGGCGCGAGAGCCTGCTGGAGCAGCTTCGCGACCACAAGATCGACCCGCCTTCCGTCAAGGACCTGGCCGAGTTCCAGGACAGCGACGAGAAGTTCGCCATCACCGCGGCGCCGCTGGCCTCCGGCTTCTTCTGGAACGACCCGGCGAAGCCGCTGCAGCTCATCACCGAGACCGAGCTGTTCGCGACGACGCCCACCACGCGGCGCCGACGCAAGCAGGAGCAGGTCAGCGACGTCAACGCGCTGATCAAGGACTTGTCCGAGCTGAAGGTGGGCGACCCGGTCGTGCACATCAACCACGGCATCGGGCGCTACCAGGGTCTCATCAACATCGACGTGGGCGACGGCAGCTCCGAATTCCTGCACCTGGAGTACGCCGACAAGGCGACGCTCTACGTGCCCGTGGCGCAGCTGCACCTGATCGGCCGCTACACCGGCGTGAGCCCGGAGGAAGCGCCGCTGCACAAGCTGGGCTCGGGCCAGTGGGAGAAGGCCAAGCGCAAGGCCGCCGAGCAGGTGCGCGACACGGCCGCCGAGCTTCTGAACCTCTACGCCCGCCGCGCTGCCCGCGAAGGCCACGCCTTCCGCTATTCGGGCCAGGACTACGAGGCCTTCGCCGCCTCCTTCGGCTTCGAGGAAACGCCTGACCAGCGCGCCGCCATCCATGCGGTCATCCAGGACATGATTTCGCCCAAACCGATGGACCGCCTGGTCTGCGGCGACGTGGGCTTCGGCAAGACCGAGGTGGCGCTGCGCGCCGCCTTCGTGGCGGTGATGGGCGGCAAGCAGGTCGCCATCCTGGCGCCCACCACGCTGCTGGCCGAGCAGCATTACCAGAACATCTCGGACCGTTTCGGCGCCTGGCCGGTCAAGGTCGCGGAGATGAGCCGCTTTCGCTCGGCCAAGGAGATCAAGGCGGCGATGGAAGGCATCGCCGACGGCAGCCTCGACATCGTTGTCGGCACGCACAAGCTGCTGTCGGCCGAGGTCAAGTTCAAGCGCCTGGGCCTGCTGGTCATCGACGAGGAACACCGTTTCGGCGTGCGCCACAAGGAGGCCATGAAGGCCATGCGGGCCGAGGTCGACGTGCTCACGCTGACGGCCACGCCCATCCCACGGACCCTCGGCATGGCGCTGGAAGGCCTGCGCGACCTGTCGGTCATCGCCACCGCGCCGCAGCGCCGCCTGGCGATCAAGACCTTTGTTCGCGCCGAGAGCAGCGGCACCATCCGCGAGGCCGTGCTGCGCGAGTTGAAGCGTGGCGGCCAGGTCTACTTCCTGCACAACGAAGTCGAGACCATCGAGAACCGGCGCCAGAAGCTGGAAGAGCTGTTGCCCGAGGCGCGCATCGTCGTCGCTCACGGCCAGATGCCCGAGCGCGAACTGGAGCGCGTCATGCGCGAGTTCGTCGCCGGCAAGCACAACCTGCTGTTGTGCTCCACCATCATCGAGACCGGCATCGACGTGCCCAGCGCCAACACCATCGTCATCAGCCGCGCCGACAAGTTCGGCCTGGCGCAGTTGCACCAGCTGCGCGGCCGCGTCGGCCGCAGCCACCATCAGGCTTATGCCTACCTGATGGTGCCGGACATGCAGGGCCTCACCAAGCAGGCGCTGCAGCGGCTGGACGCGATCCAGGCGATGGAGGAACTGGGCTCGGGCTTTTACCTGGCCATGCACGACCTGGAGATCCGCGGCGCCGGCGAGATGCTCGGCGAGCACCAGAGCGGCAACATGATGGAGGTCGGCTTCCAGCTCTACAACGACATGCTGAGCGAGGCCGTGCGGTCCCTCAAGGCCGGCCGCGAGCCCGACCTGCTGTCGCCATTTGCCGCCACCACCGAGATCAACCTGCACGCCCCCGCACTGCTGCCCGACGCCTACTGCGGCGACGTCCAGGTGCGGCTCTCGCTCTACAAGCGCCTGGCCACGGCCGAGAAGAACGAGCAGGTCGACGCGATGCTCGAAGAGATCACCGACCGCTTCGGCAAGCTGCCCGCGCAGGGCCAGACGCTGTTCGACACGCACCGCCTGCGCGTGCTGGCCAAGCCTTACGGCGTCAGCAAGATCGACGCGTCGCCGGTGCTGATCAACATCAACTTCCGCAAGGACCCGCCGATCGACCCGATGCGCGTCATCGATCTGGTGCAGAAGAACCGCAACATCAAGCTCGTCGGTAACGAGAAGCTGCGGATTGAAAAAATGTTGAGCAACCCGCAGGACCGCGCCCAGGCGGTGAGAGAGGTTTTGCGGTTACTTGGGCAACCTTTGAAGCAAAGCTAGGGATCCGAGGGCAGCGGGGCTGCTGCCTAGACTGCGGCCGCCCTTCACCGCTGGAGACAACCATGAAGAAGTTGCTTGCCGTGGCCGCCCTGCTGCCGACCTTGGCCAGTGCATCGAGCCTGCTCGACTCGACCGTGAACGTCCACTACCACTTCGTCGACGGCCCGCAGACCCTGAACACGCTCGACAAGGTCGTGGTGGGCGCGGGCGCGGAACTCAGCTGCCCCGGCGGCGCGGACCTCTGCAATGTGCTGACCTCGCCGACGCAGAGCCTGGACTTCAGCGCCAACGCCATCCGCTATGACTATGGCGGCGTCGGCACGAACTTCCTGGATGTCCAGCACAGCCGGTTCCAGTTCACGTCGCTCTACGACGATGCCTCGGTAATCACGGGTGTGCAGCTCTCCACCAACATCTCCGGCCTGGATGCTTCACGCATCAGCTTCGGTGGGCACCAGCTGCAGGTCGACATGCACGGCCTGCAGGTCGGGGCGGACGCCTATTTCCAGCTCAATCTGGTGACGGCCCCGGTGCCTGAGCCGACCAGCGCCGCCCTGCTGCTGGGCGGCCTGGCGCTGCTGACTGCGCGCAGGCGCCGTTGAGCCCATCGGGATAATGCCGGGCATCCCGCCCGCTTCATCCCGATCCCGTGACCACCACTGCTCCTGCCGGCCTCGTCGTCAACGCCGGCCCGGCCCTGCCGCCACTCTCGCACTTCAAGCTCGCCGCCTTCGACATGGACTCGACGCTGATCAGCATCGAGTGCATCGACGAGATCGCGGCGCTGGCGGGCAAGGGTTCGGAGGTCGCCGCCATCACCGAGGCCGCGATGCGCGGCGAGATCACCGACTTCAAGGACAGCCTGCGCCGGCGCCTCGCCCTCCTGGCCGGCGTGCCGGCGTCGGTGCTGGACCGCGTGCTGGCCGAGCGGCTGACCTTCAATCCCGGCGCGCGCGAGCTGTGCACGGCGCTGAAGGCGGCGAGCCTCAAGCTTGTGCTCGTCTCGGGTGGCTTCACCTTCTTCACGCGCTTTGTCGCGGCCGAACTGGGCATGGATTTCGTGCGCAGCAACGAGCTGGAGATCGAAGGCGGCGCTCTCACCGGCCGCGTCGTCCTGCAGGACTGGGGCGACATCTGCGACGGTGCCGAGAAGCGCCGCATGCTGCTGGAGTGCTGCGAGAAGATCGGTTGCGGCCCGGGCCAGGCCATCGCCGTCGGCGATGGGGCCAACGACCTGCCGATGATGGGCGCCGCCGGCCTGTCGGTGGCCTATCACGCCAAGCCCAAGGTGCGCGAGCAGGCGCGCATCGCGATCAACGAAGGCGGTCTCGAACGGCTGCTGGAGCTCATCCAGCCGTGAAGCGCCTGGCGGGTCCGCTGATCGCGATGCTGCTTTCCAGCGCGGCCGCGGCCCAGGTGCCCGCCCCGCCCCCATTGCGCTTTGTCGCGGCGACCAACAACGCACTGCCGATTGCCGAGTTCGACAGCAGCAACGAGCACCTCATCGGCGGCATCGCCAAGGACCTGGCCGAGCTGATCGCCGCCGGCCTGGGCCGCCCGGTCAGCTTCGTGCCGCTGCCGGCCAAGCGCGTCAGCGCGGCCTTGGTCGCTGGCGAGGCCGATGCCGTCTGCTTCGTGCTGCCCGAATGGCTGCAGGGCGACTTCCGCTGGACTCGCGGCCTCATCCCCGAGGCCAGCCTCGTCGCCGCCCACGCCGACGCGCCGGCGCTGAAAAGCCTGGAGCAGCTCAGCGGCCAACCGCTGGGCACGGTGCTGAGCTACAACTACCCGCGCGTCGAGCAGGCACTGGGCAAGGGCCTCAAGCGGGCGGACGCGGCCAGCATGTCCGCCAACCTGCGCCGCCTGGCGGCCGGCCGCGTGCGCTATGCCCTCGTCGAGAAGACCTCGCTGCAGTACTTCCTGCGTGAGCTGCCCAACGCGCCGGTGCGCATCGCCTGGGTCATCGACCGCTTCGACGCACGCTGCGCGTTCTCGCAGCGCTCGGGCGTGCCCTTCGCCGAGGTGGCCTCGGTGCTGGACCAGCTCGTCAGCAGCGGCAGCGTCGAGCGCGTGCTGGCCCGCTACCGCTGATCCGCGGCGCCGGACACGACGCGGCCGGCCGTGCCGAAGGCGATCTTGACACTTGCACATGCATGTCGATAAGCCCCGGCATGACCGTGCGGTCCTTCAGGTCGATGACCCTGTCGTAGCCCGTCGCATCGACGAAGCCGGCCTTCAGCCTGCGAGTGTCGGCGCACTCAGCCGCCGCCTGGCCCCTGGATGACCCTGACGCGCTGGCCGCCGAACTCGACGACCTGCCCGGCGCGCATCTTGGCCGTCTTGCGCAGCTCCACCTGGCCGTCCACCCTCACCTCACCCGCCGCGATGAGCATGCGGGCTCGTCCGCCGCTCTCGACCAGGCCCATGGCCTTGAGCAGCTTGTCGAGCTCGATGTAGTCGCCGCGCAGTGTCAGCTCAAGCATGGTGGGCCTTTCGGGCGGCTTCGCGGATGGCCGTCAACGTCGAGCGCGAGGTCGACACGTCGGCAGACAGGCGCAGGTGCAGCAGTGCCGGCCTGCCAGCCGCGATGGCCGCATTCAGCGCCACATCAACCTCGGCCGTGCTCTCGGCCTTGAAGGCCGCGAAGCCGAAGGCCTCGGCCAGTTGGGCGAAGTCGGGGTTGAACAGGTCGCTGCCCGACACGCGGCCCGGGTACTCGCGCTCCTGGTGCATGCGGATGGTGCCGTAGGTGCCGTTGTCGACGACGACAACGAGCAACTTCTTCGCGCCGTAGCCCGTGGCGGTGGCCAGCTCCTGGCCGGTCATCAGGAAGTCGCCGTCGCCGGCGATGTTGACGACCCAGCGGTCCTGCAGCAGCGAAGCTGCGACGGCGGCCGGCACGCCGTAGCCCATCGCGCCCGAAGTCGGCGCGAGCTGCGTCTTGCCGAAGCGATGCAGGCCCGTGTAACGGTGGAAGCGGTGCAGCCAGCCGCTGTAGTTGCCGGCGCCGTTCGTGAAGATCGTGCCCTCGGGCAGCTTGGCGTCGAGGAGGCGGATGACCTCGGCCATGTCCAGCGGCGCGACCGGCGTGGGCACGAGATTGGCTTCGTAGTCGGCGTGCGCGGCGTCGGTCCAGGCGCGCCAGGTGACGTCGACGGGCGGAGGCAGCGCGGCCAGCGCCGGTGCGGCCTGGCTCATGCTGGCGTTGACCAGCAGCTCGGCCGTGTAGACGCGGCCCAGCTCCTCGGCGCCGGCGTGGATGTGGATGAGCTGTTGCGCCGGACGCGGCGCCTGCAGCAGCGTGTAGCCACCGGTCGTCATCTCGCCCAGGCGCGGGCCGATGGCGAGGATGAGGTCAGCCTCTTTGACCCGTGCCGCGAGCTTGGGATTGATGCCGATGCCGACATCGCCGGCGTAGTTCGGATGGGCGTTGTCGAACAGGTCCTGGAAGCGGAAGGCGCAGCCGACCGGCAGGTGCCAGGCTTGCGCAAAGCTCTGCAGCGCCGCCGTCGCCTCGGGCGTCCAGCCACCACCGCCGGCGATGACGAGGGGCTTCTTCGCCGCGGCCAGGCGCTCGCGCAGTTCAGCGAGGGCGGCTGGCGTGGGTGCAGCCTCGGCGGGCCGTGCGGGCGCGACGACAGGCGCCGTGATCGGCTTCGTCAGCATGTCCTCCGGCAGCACTAGAACGACCGGGCCGGGCCGGCCCTGCATCGCGGTGTGGAAGGCGCGGGCCACGTATTCGGGCAGGCGCTCAGGGTCGTGTACCTCACCCACCCACTTGGCCATGCCCAGCGTGCCGGGGCCGAACATCTGGCGGTAGTCCACCTCCTGGAAGGCCTCGCGGTCGCGCTGGTCGCTGGCGACCTGGCCGATGAACAGGATCATCGGCGTGCTGTCCTGGAAGGCCGTGTGCAGGCCGATGCTGGCGTTCGTCGCACCCGGGCCGCGCGTCACGAAGCAGATGCCGGGCTTGCCGGTCAACTTGCCCTGCGCCTCGGCCATGAAGGCCGCGCCGCCTTCCTGGCGGCAGGCGATGAAGCGGATTTTGTCGGCATATTCGTGGAAGCCGTCGAGCACGGCGAGGTAGCTTTCGCCAGGCACGCCGAAGGCCGTGTCAATGCCCTGGGCAATCAGCGCCTCGACCAGCTTGTGGCCGGCCAGACGCGGGGTGGTGAGTTGTCTAGTCATGTTGGGACTTTAGCCGGCAGCGACGATCCGGCGCTCAACCGAAGCGCTCGCTGCCGACGCCGACCTTAGTCGTCGACCGCCTCCACGCCCTGCTGCTTCAGCCGCTCCAGATGGTCCTTCATCGCCTGCAGCACCTGTGCCGAATGCCCCTGCCATTCAGTGACCTCGCCCACCACCCGCAACGGCTCGCGGGAGCGGTAGGACCGGGTCGGATTGCCCGGGTATTTCTTGTCCGTCAGATTGGGGTCGTCCATCAGCGGGCCGGTCGGCTCGACGATATAGATCCGGCCCGGCCCTTCGCCCTGCGCCAGCTCCGCGCCCCAAGTGGCGGCGTCCAGCGTGGCGCTGAAGTACACATGGTTCGCCGTTTTGCGCTGGCCGTAGTTGGACGTGTAGCCGGGCTGGATGAGGTCGCCAGGCTTCAGGTCGGCTCGCGTGCCGTGATACAGGCGCTGCGACGCGGGATCGCCAGCGGCAACAGCGGGGCTGCGCGGCAGTGCCTCGATGACGTCAACGCAGGAATTGGCAATAGGCTCGTTGGTCATGGACGGGCTCCGATGGTGATGGCACGCGGGGCTGGCGCTCCGCGGCCGCGACTGTTGCACGGCCCGGTCGACGAGATGGCTAAGCCGTTGATACGAGAGGGAAATTCGGCCGTCGGCCCTGTTCCACCATTAAACTGCGGTCCAGCGCGGTGCCCATTCCTGCCGGTCGGCCCAGCAACGATCAGGCTGCAACCGCCGCGACCGCCTTGCGGCGCATGAGCCCCAGCCCGACGAGGCTTGCCGAAGCGATACCCATCAGCAGCGCCGCTGCCGAGCCGGCAAACACGCCACGCGGCATGCCGTGGTCCAGGATGGCGCCGAACACCGGCGCCGCAATCGCGAAGCCGATGTCCAGCCCGGAATACACCGTGCCGTAGACGCGCCCAGTCGCTCCTGGCGGCGCGGCACGCTTGATCAGCATGTCGCGCGACGGGCCGGCCAGGCCGGTGCCGAAGCCGGCCAGCGCCGCGACGAGGGCCGCCAGCGGACCGGGCAGCCAGCCGGTGGCCACCAGCAGCAGCAGCGCCGCGGCAAAGGCCATCGCAAAGGCGATGGTGCGCTCCAGCCGCTCGGCGCGGGCAACCAGGAAGCCGCCGCACACCATGCCCGCCGCACCGGCCAGCATGTAGCCGGTGACGACATAGGCCGTCAGCGCCAGCGGCAGGTCGTAGATCTGGTGCAGCGCGGGGCTGGCGAAGCTCTGGATGGCCGACAGCGCCGCCGTGCTCCAGAAGAAGAAGGAGAAGCACAGCCACACCGAAGGCAGCTTCAGGAAAGCCATCGGGTGCTCGACCTTGGCGCCGGCCGCCGGCTTGGCGTGGCCCCAGGAGCCTTGCCGATCGTCGATGGCCGAGCGCTGCCAGAACAGCAGGGCCATGACCGTCAGCGCGATCAGTGCGGTGCCGAGGTAGGCGAAGCGCCAGTTGCCCGTCGCCTCGGCGATGCCGATGGAGAACACCGGCGCAAAGGCCCAGCCCAGGTTGCCGCTGATGCCGTGCACCGAGAAGGCATGGCCCAGGCGCGGCTGCGAGACGCGCTTGTTCAGGATGGTGAAGTCCGCCGGATGGAAGGGCGCGTTGCCCATGCCGGCCAGCGCCGCCGCCAGCATCAGCCCACCAAAGCCCTGGGCCAGGCCGGCCGCGATGGAAGCCAGGAAGAAGCTCGCCATCGCGGCGAACAGCACCGGTCGCGCGCCGATGCGGTCGACGATGAAGCCCGACAGCGCCTGGCCGGCGCCCGAGATGACGAAGAAGGTCGTCACCAGCAGGCCCAGCTGCGAATAGCTCAGGCCGAAGTCCTGGATGAAGGCCGGGAACAGCGGCGGCAGCAGCATGTGGAAGAAGTGCGAGGTGCCGTGGGCGACGCCGATGGTCGAGATCGTCGTGATGTCGCGCCTGCGCAGGTGGCCGGCGTCGAGGGAGGAGGCGAGAGCGGTGTCCATTCGCACCACTTTAGGGAGGCAACGACAGACCTGGTTACGATGGTTAGTCAAGTTCTGTCGAAATCCAGCCATGCCAGGTCGCAAGAGCTTTCCTTCCTTCTCGCCCGAACGCTTTGCACCCACGCCCGAGCGCCCGTTGCGCGCCAAGTCTCGGGTGCTGGAGCATCTGACCGACATTCAGCCGCACCGCCACGACTGGGCCCAGCTCGTGTTCTCGATGACGGGGGCCGTGCGGGTCAACACGGAAGTCTCGACCTACATCGTGCCGCCATCGCGCGCGGTGTGGATCCCGCCCGGCATCGTGCACGCGGTCACGGCCATCGAGCAATGCGACCTGCGCACCCTCTACGTCGGCCCCGACCTGCTGGCCAGCGAGGCCTGGCAGGTGGGCCGCGTGCTGGAGGTGTCGCCGCTGCTGCGCGAGCTGGTGCTGGCCCTGCCGGCCGTGCCTGACCCGCTGCCGGCAGAAGCACCCGACGACGCCGAGCGCCGCCACGGCATCGAGCAGCTCGTACTGGCCGAGCTGAAGCGCGCGCGGCCTCTGGCCCTGGGTGTCGCCCTGCCCCAGGACGCGCGGCTGCGCAAGCTCTGCGAGGCCATGCTGCGCGAACCCGGCCGCCACGCCGGGCTGGACGAATGGGCTGCCGAGGCCGGTGCCAGCCCGCGCACGCTGAGCCGGCTGTTCCGCGAGCAGCTGGGCACCAGCTTCGCGCAATGGCGCTCGCAGCTGCTGTTGGCCCACGCGCTGACGTTGGCTGCACGAGGCCGGCCGATGAGCCACATCGCCGCCGAGCTGGGCTACGCCAGCGCCAGCGCCTTCACGGCCATGGTGACGCGCACGGTGGGCATGCCGCCGAGCCGGTTCTTCGAGCGGGCTTGAAAATTTCGTGCCCCGCGAATCCTTTGCCGCCTTGCCTGCCTCTTAGTGCCCGAGGGTCATCCTCGAACACTTGGAGTTGAACGATGTTCTACGTGAAGAATGTTCCGAACGCCGAGCGCGTCGTGCGCGTCTTGGCCGGCGCGGTGGTGGCCGGCATGGCTCTAGCTCAACTCGGCGGCATGGCCGGCTGGCTGGCCGCGGCCGGCGCAGGCGGCCTGGTCGCGTCGGGCCTGTTCGGCTTCTGCCCGGCCTGCGCGCTGGTCGGCCGCAAGCTGAAGGACGGTCGCTGATGGCACTCGCCGCCCAACATCGGCCGCTGCTGGCGGCGGCCCACGGTGGCGATCCACAGGCGCTGGTGCAGCTGCTGAAGGTAGCGCGGCCGGACATTCGCCGCTACGCGCAGCAGCACTGCCTGCTCAGCGATGTGGACGATGCGGTGCAGGAGGCCCTGCTGATCGTCTCGCGCAAGCTGCCCTCCTTGCGCGCGCTGGCGGCGTTCTCGGGCTGGGCCATCCGCCTCGTGCAGCGCGAATGCCGGCGACTCGGGCGGGTCGCGTTGCGCTACGACCCCTACGACGAGGAAAAGTTGGAGCAGTGGCTCGCCACGCACGACGCAGTCGGCCTGCGGCGGGATCTGGCCGCGGCGCTGGAGTCGCTGCCGGCGCACTACCGCGAGGTCATCCTGCTGCGCGACGTGCTGGAGCTGACCATCGAGGAAATCGCCGGCCACACCGGCCTGACGCGGGCGAACGTGAAGAGCCGGCTGCACCGTGCCCGGGCGATGGCGCGGGAGTACCTGCTGGGCGGCAAGCCGAAGGTCAATTGACGGCCCGCGACGAGGCCACCCAGCTGCGCTCCTGGCCGGAGCCGTGGCGACTGGGGCCGTTGACCGCGGTGTCCTCCTTGCCTGCCCGGGCGCTGGCGTGTGACCTTGCGTTACGCGCGTTACGACGCTGAGCGGCCGCAACTCCGGCAGGCTGTCCGCGCGGCAGCAGGCCTGCGCGTTGAACTGGCGGCGTGCGACGATCTGTCGCAGACAACAAGGAGACCGCCATGAGACGACGCGCATTGACACTGGGCGCAGGGAGCGCCCTCTTCGCCGGCCTGTTGGCTGGCACAGCGCTGCCGGCGCTGGCCCGCGATGGCGATGACGGCGAGTTCGTCATCCGGCATGCCCGCTACGGCACCGAGCAGAACCACGTGGACGTGACCGACCGCCTGCGCGACCTCGCGCGCCAGGACCGGCGCTTTCGCCTCAGCAATGAGCTCTTCGGCGTCGACCCCGACCCGGGCCGCACGAAGACGCTGCGCATCTTTGCGCGCGACCGCCAGGGCCGCGAGCAGACCTTTGAGTTCCGCGAGTACGACTGGGTCGATGGCGCCCAGTTCATCGGCTGGAGCGGCGGCGGCTGGGGCGAGGCCGGCGGCTCGCGCGGCTGGCATGGCAACGAGCGCCGCGAGGACGGCCGCGACAGCGGCGAGTTCACCATCCTCTACGCCACCTACGGCACGGCGCGCCGCGAGGTCGACGTGACCGACCGGCTGCGCGAACTGGCGCGGCGCGACCAGCGCTTTCGCATGGGCAACGACAGCTTCGGCGTCGACCCCGACCCCGGCCAGACCAAGGTGCTGCGCATCGTCGCCCGTGACCGCAGCGGCCAGGAGCGCAGCTTCGAGTACCGCGAATACGCCATCGTCGACGGCGCCCAGTTCACCGGCTGGGGTGGCGGCAACTGGGGGCAGGCACGCCGGCCGGCTGGTCGGCTCGTCATCGAGAGCGCCAGCTACGGCGCCGACGGCCGCTGGGTGGACGTGACCCAGGCTCTGCGCGCTCAGGTGCGCGGCGACCGCCTGGAGGCCGAGGTGCGCGGCGAGCTATTCGGCGTCGACCCGGCACCGAATCGGCGCAAGATGCTGAGCGTGACCTACCGCTGGGGCAACGAGCCGAGCAACACCGTGCGCGTGAACGAGTACGACGCGATCCGCCTGCCCTGAGCACGGGCTTGCCGGAGCCGGCCGGACGACACGGCCGGCTCTGCGCGACACTTGCGGGACGAACCGCGGCCGCCATGGCCGATGCCACGATGTCCCAGATCCTTTTCGACTACACCAAGCAGGACGCCGCCGGCGCCTGCTCCACCGCCCACGCCTGGGCCAAGGCGCCCGCGCCGCTGACGCCCACGCAGCGCAACGCGCTGGCCGAACGCGCTGCCGCGCTGCTGAAAAAGCACAACGCCGTCCTCGTCGCGCACTACTACGTCGACGGCGCGCTGCAGGACCTGGCCCTGGCCACCGGCGGCTGCGTTGCCGACTCGCTGGAGATGGCCCGCTTCGGCCGCGACCACGCAGCGCAGACCCTGGTCGTCGCGGGCGTGCGCTTCATGGGCGAGACGGCCAAGATCCTCAGCCCCGAGAAGCGCGTGCTGATGCCCGACCTGGACGCCACCTGCTCGCTCGACCTGGGCTGCCCGGCCGATGACTTCGCCGCCTTCTGCGACGCCCACCCGGACCGCCAGGTCGTCGTCTACGCCAACACCAGCGCCGCCGTGAAGGCCCGCGCCGACTGGATGGTCACCAGCTCCTGCGCACTGGAAATCGTGGCCGACCTACATGCCAAGGGGCAGAAGATCCTGTGGGCACCCGACCGGCACCTCGGCCGCTACATCCAGGAAGAGACCGGCGCCGACATGCTGATGTGGAACGGCGCCTGCATCGTCCACGACGAGTTCAAGGGCCTGGAGTTGGAACTGCTGCGCGAGCAGCACCCCGGCGCGCTGATCCTCGTGCACCCGGAGTCGCCCAAGAGCGTGGTCGAACAGGCCGACGTCGTCGGCTCCACGTCGGCGCTGATCAAGGCCGTCGTCGAAGGCACGGCACCGGCCTACATCGTCGCCACCGACAACGGCATCCTGCACCGCATGCGCCAGCTCGCGCCGGGCAAGGTGCTGATCGAGGCGCCCACGGCCGGCAACAGTGCGACGTGCAAGAGCTGCGCCCACTGCCCCTGGATGGCCATGAATGGCCTGGCCAACCTGGTGGACTGCCTCGAAAGCGGCCAACCCGAGATCCACGTCGACGAGTCCATCCGCGTCAAGGCCCAGGGCTGCATCACGCGCATGCTGGATTTCGTCGCCGCGCGAAAGACTGCCGCCAGTGGGATGACCCCCGGCATCGGCGCGGCCTGAACGCGCTATAAATCCGGGCATCCCATCCCGAAGGCCTGCCATGAACGCCGACTTCAGCTCCCTCTACAACCACCACGAGCGCGAAGTCTTCGCGGCGGTCATGGACTCGTCCAAGGACTACCCCGAAATCGCCAGCAGCAACGACCTGCTCTGCGATGTGTGCTGCGTGGCCCTGAACCGCCTGCCCCCGCGCTACATCCGCCACGAGGTGGACTTCAGCTTCTACCTGACCGAGCATGAACGCCTGGAGATCGACAACGCCATCGTCGAGGCGGTGGCGTATGCCTTCAACTTCGTGCAGGCGAGGACGGCTCTGCGGTCGCGGAAGTGACCTTGGCGCGTGGCGCAGCTCTCGACGCGTCGACTCGACGGCTGGCCTGCGCGGCATCCACCCTCGCCTTGGGCTTGGCGACGGTTGATGTCGCCAAGGCGGATTGCCGCCTGCTGGAATACCTCAGCCCCGCGCTGCCCGTGCTGGAGCAGAAGCTGGACAAGCTGCAGCTGTATCGGGACCGGACCCGGCCGGAATGCCTGTCCTACATGCTTTGGTCTTGCGAGCGCGGATGGACCGAGATCGCGGTCCATGGGAACCACAAGCCCTCGTGCGGTGGCGATCCGTCGACCTTCCCCGCCGTCGACCACTTCCGCGTCAGCTGGGACCTGAAGGCCGTCCAGTGGTACGACCTGCCCAGCGCGGAGTACCTGCCGCTGCAGAAGGTCTGCGAACACCAGAAGTGCCCGTCGCAGAAGACGTCAGGCAGCAAGGTCGCTCGCGCGGCCAGGCCTGCGCTCAGCGCCTCCGCTTCTTACTGATCAACACCGTCGGAAAACTCGCCGGCAACGTCTGCGGATAGTCGCGGCTGAAGTGCAGGCCGCGGCTCTCATGGCGCATCAGGGCCGAGCGGACGATGAGCTCGGCGCACTCGACGAGGTTGCGCAGCTCCAGCAGGTCGCGCGTGACGCGAAAGCTCCCGTAGTAATCGTCGATCTCGCCGCGCAGCAGCTTGATGCGGTGCAGCGCCCGCTCCAGGCGCTTGGTGGTGCGCACGATGCCGACGTAGTTCCACATCAGCAGGCGCAGCTCGTCCCAGTTGTGGGCGATGACGACCTGCTCGTCGGCGTTCTCGACCTGGCTTTCGTCCCAGGACGGCAGCGGCGCCGGGGGCTGGACGGGCTGGCCGAGGACGTCGGCCGCGCAGGTCTGGCCGAGCACCACGCACTCCAGCAGCGAGTTGCTGGCCAGCCGGTTGGCGCCGTGCAGGCCGGTGTAGCCCGTCTCGCCCACGGCGTACAGGCCCGGCAGGTCGCAGCGGCCGCTCAGGTCGGTCACCGCGCCGCCACAGGTGAAGTGCACGGCCGGCACGACCGGGATGGGCTGGCGGGCGATGTCGATGCCGAGCTTCAGGCAGCGCGCGTGGATGGTCGGGAAATGCTCGGTGAGGAAGGCTTCGCCGAGGTGGGTCGCGTCCAGCCACACATGGTCCAGGCCGTGCTTCTTCATCTCGAAGTCGATGGCGCGGGCGACGATGTCGCGCGGCGCCAGCTCCATGCGCTCGTCGTGGGCGGCCATGAAGCGTGTCCCGTCCGGCAGCTTCAAATGCCCGCCCTCGCCGCGCAGCGCCTCGGTGATGAGAAAGCTGCGCTCCTGCGGGTGGTACAGGCAGGTCGGGTGAAACTGGATGAACTCCATGTTCGCGACGCGGCAGCCGGCGCGCCAGGCCATCGCGATGCCGTCACCGGTCGACGTGTCGGGGTTGGTCGTGTAGCGGTAGACCTTGCCGGCACCGCCGGTGGCCAGCACGACGGCGCGTGCGGCGAGCGTCTCGACGCGCTGCGCGTCGATGTCCAGCGCATAGACGCCGTAGACACGCGGTGGCTCGTCGCGCTGCACGTGGCGCGACGTGATGAGGTCCAGCGCCATCCAGCGTTCGCACAGCTTGATGTTGGGGTGGCGGCGTGCCACGGCCAGCAACTGGTCGTGGATGGCCTTGCCGGTGGCGTCGGCCACGTGGGCGATGCGGCGCACGGCATGGCCGCCCTCGCGCGTCAGGTGCAGGCCCATGGGGCCGGTGTCGTCGGGCGTGAAGGGCACGCCTTGCTCGACCAGCCAGCCCACCGCGCCGGCACTGCGCTCGGCGATGAAGCGGGCCGTCGCCTCGTCGACGAGGCCGGCGCCGGCATCCTGGGTGTCGCGCACATGGCTTTCGATGGAGTCGTCGCTGCCCAGCACGCCGACGATGCCGCCCTGGGCCCAGGCGGTGGCGGCCTCGTTCAGCTCGCGCTTGGCGAGCACGACGACGGGCACGGTGTCGGCCAGGTGCAGGGCCACGGTCAATCCGGCCAGGCCGGCGCCGATGATGACGACGGGGGCGTCTTGTTGAGCAGCAGTCATGGCTGGGGATTGTCCCGCAGCCCCGGCACCGGCGCCGCATGGTGAGGATTGCCAAGTCAAGGAGCCTGGCTACTCGCTATGCTGCGCGCCGCTGTCCAAGAAGCCGTGCAGGGAGATCATGGAGACATTGAAACGCTGCGCCGGCGCTGTCGCCGGCTTCTTGCTGGTTGCGAGCGCCGCGCGCGCTGCGCCACCGCCGGCCGAGGTGTTCTTCAAGGACCCGGGCATCACCGAGGCCGTGCTGTCGCCCTCGGGCCGCATGCTGGCCGTGACGAGCGCCCTCGGCCTGAAGCGCATCGGCCTGGCCGTCTTCGACCTCGGCCCCGGCGGCAAGCCGATGCGGACCGTGCAGTTCGCCGACGGCGATGTCTGGCGCGCGCATTGGGTCAACGACGGGCGCCTGATCTTCAGCGTCGTCGACCTGTCCGACGGCAGCGGCCGGCCCAATGGCGCGCCGGGCCTGTACGCGGTCAATCCCGATGGCAGCCAGCTGCGCCAGTTAGTCCGGCGCATGGGCCGGCCCTTCATCTCGGACGGCAGCCGCGACGACCGCCTGCTGGAGTGGAACCACCGCCTGCTGACCGTGCCCAAGCCGCGCGCGGGCGAGGCCAACGAGGAGGTGCTGATCACCGAGTTCTCGCTCGACGAGCGCCACATCGAGACGCCGCTGTGGCTGAACACGCGCACCGGCCGCACGCGCTCCACGGGCGTCGACATGCCGCGCGACACCGTCGGCTGGGTCACGGATGGCCGCGGCGAGCTGCGCGTGGCGCTGACGCTGCACGAGGGCCGGCGGGGTGCGCTCTGGCGCGGCCCGGGCCAGCAGGACTGGCAGCCGCTGTACGAGAGCGGCCTGCTCGACGCGCCCTTCGGCATCAACGCCGTGGACGACGCCGGCCAGCTCTACGTGACGCGGGCGCCGCGCAAGGACGGCGAGAACGTGCTGAGCCTCTACGACTTCGAGCACCACGCACCCAACGCCAAGCCGCTGGTCGTCACGCCGGGCTTCGACGTCAACGGCCGCGTGCTCAACGACGGCGCGGGCGCGGCGCTGGGCGTGCGCGTCGTCACCGATGCCGAGAGCACCGTCTGGTTCAACCCCGTGATGAAGGCGCTGCAGCAGGAGGCCGACGTGCGCATGCCCGGCTACATCAACAGCATCAGCTGCCGGCGCTGCGGCCAGCCCGACATGGTGGCCCTGGTGCGCGCCTACAGCGACCGCGACCCCGGCGAGCTCTGGCTCTACCAGGCTCAGCCGCCCGAGGGCGAGAAGAACTGGCGCCCCGTGGGCCGCGTGCGCAACGAGGTCAAGCCCGCCGAGATGGCACAGCTGGATTTCCAGCGCATCAAGGCCCGCGACGGTGCGGACCTCCCCGTCTGGGTCACCCGCAGCCCGGCCGCCAAGGGCGCGCTGCCGGCGGTGGTCCTCGTGCACGGCGGACCCTGGGTGCGCGGCAGTGTCTGGGGTTGGCACGCGGAAGCGCAGTTCCTCGCGTCGCGCGGCTATGTCGTCATCGAGCCGGAGTTCCGCGGCAGCACGGGCTACGGCCATGCGCATTACAAGGCCGGCTTCAAGCAGTTCGGCCAGGCCATGCAGGACGATGTGGCCGACGCGCTGCGCTGGGCCCAGGCGCAAGGCATCGCGAGCGACAAGGCCTGCATCGCCGGCTCGAGCTACGGCGGCTACAGCACGCTGATGGGCCTCATCAAGGACCCCGAGCTCTACCGCTGCGGCGTGGCCTGGATGGCGCTAGCCGACCTGGATCTCTATCTGAGCGGCTCCTGGTGGGTCAACGACGACATCAGCAGCACCGGGCGCAAGTACTCGCTGCCCGAGATGGTGGGCGACGCCGAGAAGGACGCCGCCATGATCGCCGCCAACTCACCGGTCAGGCAGGCCGCGCGCATCAAGGCGCCCCTGCTGCTGGCCTTCGGCGAGGCCGACCGCCGCGTGCCACTGGCCCACGGCGAGCGGCTGCGCAAGGCGCTGCGCGAGGCCGGCAATGACCCGGTTTGGCTGACCTACCCCGGCGAAGGCCATGGCTTTGGCATCGTCAAGAACCGGGTCGACTTTGCCGACCGCATGGCGGCCTTCCTGGCCCAATACCTTCAGCCCTGAAGCTCGACACCGGCCTTTCGGTTGTAGTGCCGCCGCCAATCCGGCGGCTTCCACAGGTGGGCCAGCCGCATGCCCCAGGTCTTTTCCTGGGCCATGTCGTGGAACATCGCCCGCCACTCGTGTGCGTTCAGCCAGAACAGGTTGTGCGTCGGGAAGGGGTGCTCCAGGCCGTAGTCCACCGGGGCCTCTTCCGGCACGAAGCTGCCGAACAGGCGGTCGAAGATGATCAGCGTGCCACCAAAGTTCTTGTCGATGTACTGCGGGTTGCGGCCGTGGTGGGCGCGCTGGTGCGAGGGCGTGTTGAAGATGAACTCGAACCAGGCCGGCATCTTGTCCACCCAGCTCGTGTGAACGAAGAACTGATAGCCCAGGTTCAGCGACAGCGCGAACAGCACCCAGCGCGGCTCGAAGCCCAGCCACACGGCCGGCAGGTAGAACAGCCAGTTGCCGGCGATGGGGTAGAACCAGCTCTGGCGCAGCGCGGTGCCGAAGTTCATCTTCTCCGAGCCATGGTGCACGACGTGAGCGCACCAGAACCAGCGGATGCGGTGGCTGCCGCGGTGGAAGCCGTAGTACAGGAACTCCACCAGCAGGAAGAGGCCGAGGAAGCGCAGCGGCGTGACGGCGACGGTGAACAGCCGGTGGTCGTAGACCCAGCCCATGGCCGGCAGTACGAGGACGACGAGCAGGACCAGGTCGGTGACCAGGTAGCTGCCGCCGCTGTTCATGCTGTCGAAGCTGTCCCAGAGGTCGAAGACGCCGGTCTTGCGGAAACGCCAGGCCTCCATCGCGATGAAGATGCCGAAGATGGGCGACAGCATGACCAGCGTCAGGTCGCGCCAGTCGCCGTGGCGATGGTAGAGGTCGAGCAGCCAGTCCATGCCGGCATGTTGATCCCAAACCGGCGCGGCTTTTTGACGGCAAAACCCGAGTTTTTGACGAATCGCGCCAGCCTGCGGGTCATCACGCAGCAGCAGGCCGCGGCCACGGCGGCATCATGCGCCACCCATGGATGAGACCCGCGTCGCCGCCAGCTATGTCCAGCTGCTCTTCGAGCACATGGCCGCGCTGGGCCGTGCCGAGGCGCTGGGCCCGCCGCCCGCGGCCAGCGAGGACTTCGTCGCGCTGCGGCGCTGGCGGGCGCTGCTGGAGCGCGCACGGGATCTCGACCCCGGGCCGAAGTCCACCTTCGCGCTGCGACTGGCGCGCGGCATCGCGCCGCGGCACTTCGGCGTCGTCGGCTTCGCAGCGCTGGCCTGCAAGACGCTGGGCGAGGCGCTGCAGCGGCTGGAGCGCCATCACCGCTCGGTCTACGACGTGAACCCGGCCCAGGTGCATGTGCTGGACGACGGCATCTGCATCGAATGGGGCGTGGAGCGTGGCCGGCCCGGCGCGCTGGTGGATGAGACGGCCGTCGCCGCCCTGGTGCAGCTGACGCGCGAGTTCACCGGCAGGCCGCTGCGCGCGCTGGCCGTCGACTTCGTCAACCGCCGCCCGGCCGACGCGCGGCCCTACGAGGACTTCTTCGGCGGCCCGGTGCGCTTTGACCAGCCCAGCACCCGGCTGCTGCTGGCCACGCGCGACCTGGCCCTGCCGCTGCGCGGCGCCGACCCGGCCCTGCTGGCCTTGCTGGACGCGCAGGCCGAAACCTTGCTGCAGCAGGTGGCGGCCGTCAGCGAGCCCGTCGGCGTCTGGCGCCAGGCCCTGGTCGGCCTGATCCGCGCCGGCCGCACGCAGTTGCCCCACCTGGCGCACAGTCTGCAGATGAGCCCACGCAGCCTGCAGCGCCGCCTGGCCGAGCAGGGGCAGAGCTTCCAGGCGCTGCTGGGCCAGACCCGCCAGCAGCTTGCCGAGGCCTATCTGCGCGATGCCAGCGTCGAGTTGGCCGAGGTGGCCCTGCTGCTCGGCTATTCCGAACAAAGCGCCTTCACGCGCGCCTTCCGGCAATGGACCGGCCAGGCGCCGCTGCAATGGCGCAGGCAACGACGTCACACCTGATGAACACCGCGCCCGACTCCGCCGTCATCGACGGCGCCCCCGTCCATGGCCGCTACGCCGGTCGCATCGCCCGCATCGACTGGACGTCGCTGCGGCCGCGCCCCGGCCGGCTGTGGCGGCGGCTGCACCACAAGCGCTGGCATTACGTGGGCCTGGGCAACGTGCAGCTCTTCATCGGCGTCGCCATCGTCGATCTGGGCTGGACCTGCACGGCCTTTGCCTACCTCTTCGACCGCCGGCGCCGCCGCCTGCTGGCCGACTGGAGCCAGGACGGTCTGCCGGGCCTGCAGGCGGGCGTGTCCGACGCGCCACTGAACGACGCTCGAGCCTGGTTCCGCGGCCCCGGCGCGCGGCTGGCGCTCGTCCATCAATCGGACGACCTGCTGCACCTCAGCGTGGCCACTCATGCCTTGCGCATCGAGGCCACGCTGGACCTGCGCCGCATGGCACCGCCGCTGCTCGCCATCGGCCCCATCGAAGGCGGCATCGCGCATGCAACGCAGAAGACCACCGCCCTGCCCGTCCGCGGCTGGGCCGAGGCCGAGGGCCAGCGTTTTGCGCTGGACGATGCCTGGGCCGCGGTCGATGCGTCCAACGGCCTGCTCGCGCGCGACACGGCCTGGCGCTGGGCCAGCGCGCATCGCGAAGACGTCGGCTTCAACCTGCAGCAGGGCTACTTCGGCCACCAGGAAAACGTGTTGTGGCTGGACGGCCAGCCCATCGCCCTGGGCGCCGCGCAGTTCGACTTCGAGGCGGCCCAGCCACTGCGGCCCTGGCGCGTGCGCAGCGACGACGGCCTGCTGGACCTCGTCTTCACGCCCGAGGGTGCGCGTGCCCAGAGCCGCAATCTGCTCATCGCGGCCAGCCATTACGTGCAGCCCATCGGCACGTTCGCCGGCCTGGTGCGCGCCGGGCCCGATGCGCCGCCGCGCGAGATTCGTGACTTGCTCGGCGTTACGGAAGACCACCGCTCGCGCTGGTAAGCCGGGCTCGCTACAGTGAGTCGACCGCGCCATCCGGCGCATCTGAGGAAGAAGACGGTCGCCGTGCCTCGTGACGCGATCAAACTGCGACTGCTGCTCGTTGGCTTGCTGTTGAGTCTGGCGGCCATCGTCGGCGTGGAACTGCTGCCCGACCGGACGCTGGACCTCACGCGGCCTGGCGCCGTCGGCAATCTCTTCCTCATCACGCCCGGCGACGTGCGCAACGACCCGCCCGTGCAATGGGTGGACGCGCGCCGCCTGCACTGGCGCTGCCGCTACGCGCCTACCGACCACGATTTTCCTTGCGGCCTGACACTGATCCTGTCGGGCAAGGACCCGGCGCGCGGCCTTGATCTGACGCGCTTTCACTCGCTGGAGCTGGACCTGGCCTATCACGGCAGCTCGCCGCAGGTGCGCGTGGCCATCCGCAATTTCGACCCTCGGTTCTCCAAGCTGGAAGATGGCAACAGTGCCCGCATCCAGGCCATCAACCTGCGCGCCCGCGACGTGGAACACCCGGTCGTGCTGGATCTGAGCGAGTTCACGGTGCCCGAATGGTGGGTGTCGCAGTACAACCTGCCCCGCGAGTACAACCGTCCACGGCTGGACAACGCGACGTCGCTGAGCGTGGACCTGCCCGCCAACCTCGCCGGCCAGGAGCACGACCTGGAACTGCGCCGCCTCGTGCTGCGCGGCGAGTGGCTGGACCGGAGCCTGGTCTATTTCGCCATCCTGAGCGCCTGGATGCTGGGAGCGGCCTTCCTCGTCATGCGGCGCTGGGCCGAGCTGCGCCGGCGCTACCTGCGCCAGCAGCGAGAGATCGACGCGCTGACGGCGCGCACGCGTGCTCTGCGCGTGGAGCAGGACAACCTGCGCCGCCTCGCCACCGTCGACGAGCTGACGGGCGTGCTGAACCGGCGCGGCCTGGAGGCGGCGCTCGATGACTTCGAAGCCCGGGCCGAAGGCGTGACGCTGGTGCTGCTGGACATCGACCATTTCAAGCGCGTCAACGACCGCTGGGGCCACGCCGCCGGCGATGAGGTGCTGCGCCGCGTGGCCGCCATCGCGGCGGCCAACCTGCGGGCCAGCGACGTCATCGGCCGCTGGGGCGGCGAGGAATTCCTCGTCGCCTGCCGCGGCCATCACATCGACGACGCCGCGCGCCTGGCCGAGAAACTGCGCGCCAGCGTGGAGAACGGCAACGTCGATGCCAAGAGCCGCTTCAGCATCACGGCCAGCTTTGGCGTTGCGCTGGCGCCGACCGGCACCTCGACGCTGCGCGCCTTCAAGCGCGCGGACGCCGCGCTGTACCGCGCGAAGTCGGGCGGCCGCAACCGCGTCGAGGTCGACACGACCCACGACGCGGCCACGACGCTCTGAACAGGCGCCGCGGGCGTCATGCCCCGCGCCTGACCAGGCCTCAGTGCACCACGCGCCCGAAGCTGAACTCGTCGCCCTCGACGTCGACCGGAATCACATCCTTGGGCCCGAACTTGCCTTCCAGGATGAGCCGGGACAGCGGGTTCTCGACGCGCTGCTGGATGGCACGCTTCAGCGGCCGTGCGCCAAACACCGGATCGAAACCGACCTTGGCCAGTTCGTCCAGCGCCGCCTCGCTGACGTCGAGCTTCATCTCCAGCTTGTCCAGGCGCGCCTCCAGGTGACGCAGCTGGATCCTGGCGATGGACTTGATGTGGTCCGCACCCAGGGCATGGAAGATGACCGTCTCGTCGATGCGGTTCAGGAATTCGGGCCGGAAGTGGGCCTTGACCTCGCCCCACACCGCGTCGCGGATGACTTCGTCCCTCTCGCCCGACAGCGCCATGATGTGCTGCGAGCCGAGGTTGGAGGTCATGACGATGACGGTGTTCTTGAAGTCCACCGTGCGCCCCTGGCCGTCCGTCAGGCGGCCATCGTCCAGCACCTGCAGCAGCACGTTGAACACGTCCGGGTGCGCCTTCTCCACCTCGTCGAGCAGCAGCACCGAATACGGCTTGCGGCGCACGGCTTCCGTCAGCGTGCCGCCTTCCTCGTAGCCCACGTAGCCGGGCGGAGCGCCGATCAGGCGGCTGACCGAGTGCTTCTCCATGAACTCGCTCATGTCGATGCGCACCATGTGGTCTTCGCTGTCGAACAGGAAGCCGGCCAGCGCCTTGCACAGCTCTGTCTTGCCGACGCCCGTCGGGCCGAGGAACAGGAAGCTGCCCAGCGGACGGTTCGGGTCGGACAGGCCGGCACGTGAGCGGCGGATCGCGTCGGACACGGCCTGGATGGCCTCATCCTGGCCGACGACGCGCTCGTGCAGCTTGCCTTCCATCAGCAGCAGCTTCTCGCGTTCGCCCTGCATCAGCTTGGCGACCGGGATGCCGGTGGCACGCGCGACGACCTCGGCGATCTCCTCGGCACCCACCAGCGTGCGCAGCAGCCGCGGCCGGTTCGATGCACCGGCGCTGGCTTCCTTGTCCTGCGCCTCCTTGAGCTGCTTCTCCAGCTTGGGCAGGCGGTCGTACTGCAGCTCGGCGAGCTTGTTGAAGTCGCCCTTGCGCTTGAGCTCCTCGATCTGCACGCGGATGCGGTCGATCTCTTCCTTCACGTGGGCCGAACCTTGCGCCTGAGCCTTCTCGGCGGTCCAGATCTCTTCCAGGTCCTCGTACTCGCGCTGCAACTTCTGCAACTCGTCCTCGATGAGGCCGAAGCGCTTGACCGAGCCCTCGTCCTTCTCCTTGCGCACGGCCTCGCGCTCGATCTTGAGCTGGATCATGCGGCGGTCCAGCCGGTCCATGGCCTCGGGCTTGGAGTCGATCTCGATCTTGATCTTGGCCGCGGCCTCGTCGATGAGGTCGATGGCCTTGTCGGGCAGGAAGCGGTCGGTGATGTAGCGGTGGCTCAGCTCGGCTGCGGCAATGATGGCCGGGTCGGTGATCTCCACGCCGTGGTGCACCTCGTACTTCTCCTGCAGGCCGCGCAGGATGGCGATGGTAGCCTCCACGCTGGGTTCGTCGACCAGCACCTTCTGGAAACGGCGCTCGAGGGCCGCATCCTTCTCGACGTACTTGCGGTATTCGTCCAGCGTCGTCGCGCCGATGCAGTGCAGCTCGCCGCGCGCGAGCGCGGGTTTCAGCATGTTGCCGGCATCGATGGAGCCCTCGGTCTTGCCGGCGCCCACCATCGTGTGGATCTCGTCGATGAAGAGGATGGTCTGGCCTTCGTCCTGGGCCACTTCCTTGAGCACGCCCTTCAGGCGCTCCTCGAAGTCGCCGCGGTACTTGGCGCCGGCCAGCAACAGGGCCATGTCCAGCACCAGCACGCGCTTGTTCTTCAGGCTGTCGGGCACCTCGCCGTTGATGATGCGCTGCGCCAGCCCTTCGACGATGGCCGTCTTGCCCACGCCCGGCTCGCCGATCAGCACCGGGTTGTTCTTGCTGCGGCGCTGCAGCACCTGGATCGTGCGGCGGATTTCCTCGTCGCGGCCGATGACGGGATCGAGCTTGCCCAGGCGGGCGCGCTCGGTCAGGTCCAGCGTGTATTTCTTCAGCGCCTCGCGCTGGCCCTCGGCCTCGGCCGAGTCGACCTTCTGGCCGCCGCGAACGGCTTCGATCGCGCCTTCCAGCGCCTTGCGCGTCAGGCCATGGCCGCGCGCGACGCCGGCGACATCGGTCTTGGCATCGGCCAGTGCCAGCAGGAACATCTCGCTGGCGATGAACTGGTCGCCGCGCTTGCCGGCCTCCTTCTCGGCCGCCTGCAGCAGGCTGACGAGGTCACGCCCGGCCTGCACGGTCTGGCCGGCGCCGCTGACCTGCGGCAGGCCCGCGATCAGGCCGTCCAGCGCCGTCTTCAACCCGGCCACCTTGACGCCGGCGCGCTCCAGCAGCGCGCGCGGCCCTTCGTCCTGGGCCAGCATGGCGGCCAGCACATGGGCGGGCTCGATGTAGGGGTTGTCGCGGGCCAGGGCCAGGCTCTGGGCCTCGCTCAGGGCTTCCTGGAATCGGGTGGTGAACTTGTCGGCACGCATGGTGAAGAAATCCTCCGGTTGCGAAGCCAAGTGGGCGCCTATCGACGCTTTTCAAGTTGCGTCAGATCAAGGCCTGCACCAGTTTCATGCCCAGCCAGGCGGCAAATAGCGCTCCCAGCACATGGGCGAGGGTATGCGCGGCCGCCATGCCGAAGTCACCATGGCGCAGCAGACTCAGCGATTCGCCGGAAAAGGCCGAGAAGGTCGTCAACCCGCCCAGGAAGCCGGTGACCAGCAAAAGTTTCAGCAACTCGTTCGGCTGACGGCCAAACCACTCCAGTGCCATGCCGATCAGCAGGCCGCCCACCAGGTTGACGAGCAGCGTGCCGAGCGGAAAACCTGCCCAGCGCGTGTTGAACATCAGGCCGGCCTGCCAGCGCGTCAGCGCGCCCAGCGCGGCGCCCAGGGCCACGGCTGCGGCGTTCAAACCGCATTCCCCGCCGCAATGCCCCAGCGCGCCAGCGCCTCGTCGTCCGCCACGCGGGCGTCCACCCAGTGTGCGCCGTCGGGCGTGTGTTCCTTCTTCCAGAACGGGGCCTGGGTCTTCAAGTAGTCCATCAGGAATTCGCAGGCCTGGAACGCCTGTCCACGGTGTGCGCTGGTGACCAGCACGAGAACGATCTGATCGCGGGCCTGCAGGGTGCCGACGCGGTGGATGACCTTGGCGGCGCGAATGTCGAAGCGGGTGAAGGCCTCGTCGACCATGGCCTCGATGGCCGCCTCGGTCATGCCGGGGTAGTGCTCCAGCTCCATCGCCGACACGGCGGCGCCGCTGCTGTGCTCGCGCACGGTGCCGACGAAAGCCACCACCGCGCCAACGCCGCCATCCGCGGCACGCAGTGCGGCCGCCTCGCTGCTCAGGTCAAAGTCGCCGGTCTGGATGCACACTCTCGCCATGGCACGGATTCTCGCCGGGGCTCGCGGTGAGATTCACATGTTTGGGACGTCCAGTACCCGGCACCCGCCGGATACTCGTCCCTCATTTCTTCCGACTGCATGCAGGAATCGACATGGCTCTGATGGATTTCATCAAGAAACAGTTCATCGACATCATCCAGTGGACCGAGGCCGGCGATGGCACCCTGGCCTGGCGCTTTCCGATGGCCGACATGGAGATCCAGAACGGCGGCCAGCTGGTGGTGCGTGAATCCCAGGTCGCCGTCTTCGTCAACGAAGGCAAGCTGGCCGACGTCTTCGGCCCCGGCACGCACCGGCTGACGACGCAGACGCTGCCCGTGCTGACCTACCTGAAGAACTGGGACAAGCTCTTCGAGTCGCCCTTCAAGAGCGATGTCTACTTCTTCAGCACGCGCCAGCAGATCGACCAGCGCTGGGGTACCAGCCAGCCGGTCGCCATCCGCGACAAGGACTTCGGCGCGGTGCGCCTGCGCGCCTTCGGCAACTACGCCTACCGCATCCAGGATCCCAAGGCCTTCCACACGCAGATCTCCGGCACCCGCGAGCGCTACACGACGCAGGAGCTCGAAGGCCAGTTGCGCGGCCTGATGCTGCAGCACATCAGCGACGCCGTCGCCAGCAGCGGCACGCCCTTCCTGGACCTGGCCGCCAACCAGGTCGAGTTCGCCGCCGCGCTGCAGGCCGCCACCGCGCCGGCCTTTGCCGCGCTGGGGCTGGAGCTGCTCTCGGTGACGATGCAGAACGTGTCCCTGCCCGAGGAGCTGCAGAAGATCCTCGACCAGCGCATCGGCATGGGCATCATCGGCCAGAACATGGGCCAGTTCGTGCAGTACCAGACGGCGCAGGCCATCCCCGAATTCGCCAAGGGCGCCGGTAGCGGCGGCATCGCCGGTGACGCGATGGGCCTGGGTGCCGGCGTGGCGCTGGGCCAGACGCTGGCGCAGACGCTGGGCCAGGGCCTGGCCGGCGTGGGTGCCGCGGCGCCCGCACCGGCCGCCAGCAAGCCCGAAGACATCGTCTCCCTGCTGGAAAAGCTCGGCGACCTCAAGGCCAAGGGCATCCTGACCGACGAGGAATTCGCCGCGAAGAAGGCCGATCTGCTGAAGAAGCTTGGCTGACCAGGCGCCAGCCGCCCAGCGCCGCTGGCGGGCGGCCTGCCCGAATTGCGGCGCGCCGGTCGAGTTCGCCAGCGCCGCGTCGGCCAGCGCCGTCTGCGGCTTCTGCCGCAGCACGCTGCTGCGTGAACGTGGCGCTCAGGGCGACACGCTGAGCCGCATCGGCCAGAGCGCCGAGATCTTCGAGGACTACTCGCCGCTGCAGCTCGGCGCCACGGGGCGCTGGATGGGCAGCGGCTTCGCCGTCGTCGGCCGCGTGCAGCGCGGCTCGGAGCTCGGCAACTGGAACGAATGGCATCTGCTGTTCGACGCCGGCGGTGACACGCCGCGCGTGGCCTGGCTCAGCGAGGACAACGGCCAGTTCGTTCTCAGCCTCGAAGCCCCGCTCGACGAAATACCCCCTGACGCGCCCGGCGTCGGCCTGCCGCTGACGTTGGCTGGCCAGCGCTGGCAGGTCGCGGCCGTCGTGCAGGCCGCCGTGCGCGCGGCCGAGGGCGAGCTGCCCCGCCCGCCCAAGCCCGGCCGCGTCGTCGAGCTGCGCAACGCGCAGGACGAGGTGGGCAGCCTGGAGTACCGCGACGGCGAACGGCCGGTCTGGTCCGTCGGCCGCGCCGTGGCCCTGGCCGACCTGGCCTTGCAAGGCCTGCGCACGACGGCTGAGGGCGAGTCCATCGCCGAGGCCAAGTTCGCCGGCCGCAGCATCGCCTGCCCCAACTGTGGCGCGCCGCTGCAGCCCAAGCTGTCGCAAAGCAAGAGCATGGTCTGCGCCCAGTGCCAGGCCGTCGTCGACTTGCCGGAGGGCGACGCGAAGGCGCTCGGCTTCACGCCCCAGAGCCCCGGCCTGCAACCGCTGATCCCGCTCGGCCGCACCGGCACGCTGGTGCCCTACGGCCAGAAGCCGGAAGACTGGACCGTCGTCGGCTACCAGGAGCGCTGCGACATCCCCGAGGACGCGGACGACGAGCAGAGCTTCTGGCGCGAATACCTGCTCTTCAACCGCCTCGCGGGCTTCGCCTTCCTGGTCGACACGCGCGAGGGCTGGAGCCTGGTGCGCACGCTGACCGGCGCGCCCACCACGGCGCGCGGCGGCGTCAGCTGGCAGGGCCGCAATTACGCGCAGCGCTGGGCCTACGGCGCCAAGACCACGCATGTGCTGGGCGAGTTCTATTGGCCGGTGCGGCTGGACGACCGCGTGCAGGTCATCGACTACGTCACCCCCGATGGCCAATACCTGTTGAGCCGCGAACAGCAAGGTCCCGAAGTCACCTGGAGCAGCGGCCGCCCCGTGCCCGCGGACGTCGTGCAGAAGGCCTTCGGCCTGTCGGCACCCGCGGCGCAGTTCGCGCGTGACGCGTCGGCCTTCAGCAGCGGCAGCAACCTGCTGCGCAACATCGTCATCGGCCTCTTCCTCATCGTCTTGCTGTTCGCCCTGCTGCGCGCCTGCTCCCGCGACGACTGCCAGGGGTACAAGGACAGCTTCGGCGAAAACAGCAACGAATACCGCCAGTGCCGCGCCAGCTCGCGTGGCAGCGGCGTCTACGTCGGCAACACCGGTGGCAGCTACGGCGGCTACAGCAGCGGTGGCGGTGGCCACAAATGAAGCAACCTCCAAGGAGAGCACCATGACCCTCGACTGGCTCAAGCCCGAAGTCGTCCTCGGCTCGGCGATGTACGCCGTCATCGGCGTCGTCATCTTCTGGATCGCCTTCGTCATCGTCGACCTCATCACGCCGTACAAGCTGTGGGAGGAGCTGGTCGAGCGCAAGAACCTCGCGCTGGCCGTCGTCGTCGCGGCGATGTGCATCTCCATCGGCAACATCGTCGCCGCGGCCATCCACGGCTGACGCAGCCGCGCGCGAGCCGGCCATCGGGCGCTGATGCCGCCCGAGCTTCCCTGCACGCAGCCCGTCGCAACGCGCCCGCTGTGGCGGTGCGCTTCATCACAATCGCGCCCCTTCAACACCAGGAGAACTGCATGAAGAGTTGGTTGACCGCGGCCGCCGCTGTTGCATTAGGTCTCAGCCTGACGCTGAGCCATGCCGCGGACACGAACGGCACCGCGCAGGAGCAGGCCCGGAAGCAAGCCCAGAAGGCCGACGCCACCGCCCAGGCCTCGGGCTTCAAGATCCGCCCCGTCGACGACGCCTGGCGCGCTGCGCTGCCGCGCGATGCCAAGGCCGCCACCCAGGCCTACATGGACCGGCTGCCTGCCGATGTGCTGGCCAAGTCCGCCGCTTACTGGGAGGGCGGCTACTGGATGCAGCTGTGGGACCTGCTGCTGGGCCTGGCCATCGCCGCGCTGATGCTGTCGGGCCGGCGCGCCGCCCGCGTGCGTGACTGGGCCGCGCGCATCGGCCGCGGGCCGGTGCGGCGCGACATGCTGTTCGGCGCCGTCTACATGCTGGCCGCCTGGCTGCTGAGCCTGCCGCTGACCATCTACGTGGGCTTCGTGCGCGAGCAGCTGTACGGCATGTCCACACAGACCTTCGCGGCCTGGGCCGGTGAGCAAGGGGTCGGCCTGGCCATCAACGTCGTGCTCGGAGCGGTCGTGTTCGCCGTGCTCTACGCCGTCATCCGCCGCACCGGCGAGCGTTGGTGGATCTGGGGCACGGGGCTGGGCATCACCTTCCTGGCCGTGATGATCGCGCTCAGCCCCGTCTTCATCGAGCCGCTGTTCAACACCTACAAGCCGGTGGAAGACGGCCCGGTCAAGACGTCCGTACTGCAGATGGCCCATGCCAACGGCGTGCCGGTGGACAACATCTACGAGTTCGATGCCTCGCGCCAGACGACGCGCATCAGCGCCAACGTCACCGGCCTGTTCGGCACCGCCGCCGTGCGCTTGAACGACAACCTGCTGCGCCGCACCAGCGAGGCCGAGATCCGCGCCGTCATGGGCCACGAGCTGGGCCACTTCGTGCTCAACCACGTGGTCAAGACGCTGATCGCGCTGAGCCTGGTGCTGATGCTGGGCTTCGGTTTCGTGCAGTGGGCCATGCGCCGCCTGCTGGCCCGCTTCGCCGCGTCGACGGGTGTGAGCCGCGTGGACGACATCGCCAGCCTGCCGCTGCTGGCCGCCGTGTTCTCGGTGTTCTTCACTCTGGCCACGCCGCTGCAGAACACGCTGTCCCGCACGGACGAGATCGAAGCCGACCGCTTCGGCCTGAGCCTGTCGCGCGAGCCGCTGGGCTTCGCGGAGGCCCAGCTGCGCCTGGTCGAATACCGCAAGGCCGACCCGGGCCCGGTCGAGGAGTTCATCTTCTTCCACCACCCCGGCACCCGCAACCGCATCTACGACGCGATGCGCTGGCGCGAAGCTATGGGTACGCCCTGAGCCCTATGGCTGCATACGACTTCGCCACGCTGACGACGAACGCCCACGAGGACTGGACGCTGTTCGTCGTGCGCTTTCACGACCGCCCCGGCGCGGGCGAGCTGCGCCGCGAGTTGCTGCAGGCCCATCTCGAATGGGTGGCTGCACATGCCGACACGCTGCGTGCCGCCGGCTCGCTGCGCGAGTCGCCCGAGGCCACGCCGGTCGGTGGGCTTTGGGTCGTACGGGCACCCGACCGCGCGGCCGTCGAAGCGCTGATCGCGACCGACCCCTTCACGACCGGCGGCCTGCGTGCCGGCTGGGACATCTTCTACTGGAGCAAGGCCCTACCCCAGCCGGTGTCGTTCTGAGGTGCATGCGGCCGACGACGCTGCCGCCGCTCGCCTCTAGACTGCCTGCGCCTCGCCTCCTCCACTTCCCGCCAAGGCCCGCCATGTCACTGCCGGCTCCAACACGCCGCCTCGCCCTTCGCGCGCTGGTTGCCTCCTTCCTTGCCGCGGCCGCGCTCGGCCCGGGCGCCGTCATGGCCGCCGAAGCCAAAGCTGACGTGGCCTTGTTCCTGGCGCGACTGGACGTCACGGCCGGCACGGCCAGCGAGGTGCGCAACGTCACACCCGAAAAAGGCGCCAACTTTCAGCCCGCCTTCACGCGTGACGGCAAGGCCGTGCTGTTCGCGTCGGACCGCTCGGGCTCGAACAACGTCTACCGCCATGACCTCGCCAGCGGCGAGACCACGGCCGTTACCGACACGAAGGAGAACCTGTACTCGCCCACGCCGCTGGCGGACGGCAGCGGCTTCTCGGCCATCCGCGTCGTCAACGCAGACCCGAGCTACGGTGTCGAGATGAAGGAGCCGGCCGTGTGGCGCTACGGTTGGGACGGCAAGCCCGTGGCGCCGGCCATCCCGACGTTGCGGGTCGGCTACCACGCCTGGATCGACGACCAGCGGCTGGCCCTCTTCCTCGTCGACGAAGTGCCCGAGCGCAATGCGCACAAGGCCGTGCTGTTCAACCGCGCGACCGGCAAGACGACTCTTCTGACCGACAAGCCCGGCCGTTCGCTCGGCCGCACGCCCGACGGCAGGCGCGCCACCTTCGTCGACCAGACCGACCCGGCGCATTGGCGGATCTGCGCGATGGGCGAAGGCGACGCCAAGCCGCAGGTGCTGGTGGAGACACCCCTCGGCCCCGAGGGTGAGAAGGACCCCAACCGCAGCCAGTACTTCGTCTGGCTGCCCGACGGCTCCATGCTCATGGCGCGCGGCGACTTGCTGCTGCGCTGGGACGGCAAGCCGGGCAACACCTTCAAGCCCTTCACCGAACTCCCCGGCCTGGGCGGCGCCATCCGCAACATCGCCGTCAGCCTCGACGGCTCGCGGCTGGCCTTCTCCGTGCTGCTCGCCGCGCCCAAGCCTTGACGCCCCGCGCCGCCACGCCCGACCTGCCCGCCCGCGTCTCGCTGGCCGAGCTGCTGCTGCTCGCCAGCGTCTTCGTCATCGCCGCCTGCGGCCTCGTCTACGAGCTGGCCGCGGGCGCGCTGGCGAGCTATCTGCTCGGCGACTCGGTGCTGCAGTTCTCCACCGTCATCGGCGTCTACCTGTTCGCGATGGGCCTCGGCTCCTGGCTGTCGCGCTTCGTCGAGCGCCAGCTCGTCGGCGTCTTCCTGCAGGTGGAGCTGCTGGTCGGTGTCGTCGGCGGGCTGATGCCGGCGGCCCTGTTCGCCGTGCACAGCCTGCTGCCGCCGGGCGAAGGCGCGGCCTTCCGGGCGCTGCTGTATGCGCTGGTGCTGCTGGTCGGCACGCTGGTGGGGCTGGAGATCCCGCTGGTCATGCGCATCCTGAAGCGCCACTTCAGCGCGCGCTACGGCCTCAAGGACCTCGTCTCGCAGGTGCTGACCTTCGACTACCTCGGCGCCCTCCTCGTGGCGCTGGCCTTTCCCCTGGTGCTGGTGCCGCAGCTGGGCCTCGTGCGCACCGGCGTCGCCTTCGGGCTGCTGAACGTCGTCGTCGCGGTCTGGGCGCTGTGGCTGTTCCGTGCCGAGCTGCGCGCGCGGCGCTCGCATGCGGCGGCCTGCACGCTGTCGGCCGTGCTGCTGCTGGCCGCGCTGCTCGGCGCCGAGCAGCTGACGACCTGGGCCGAGGACCGCTTCTACGGCGAGCACATCGTCTTCAAGCAGAGCAGCCCCTACCAGCGCATCGTCGTCACCGACGGCCGCGCCGGCACGCGGCTGTTCCTGAACGGCAACCTGCAGTTCCATTCCAAGGACGAGTACCGCTATCACGAGGCTCTCGTCCATCCCGCCATGGCCGCGCACGGGGCGCCCAAGCATGTGCTGGTGCTGGGCGGCGGCGATGGCATGGCCGTGCGCGAGATCCTCAAGTACCCGAACGTCGAGCAGGTCACCCTCGTCGAGCTGGACCCGCAGATGACGACACTGTTCCGCGACAGCCCCAAGCTCGCCGCGCTGAACGGCCACTCGCTGTCGTCGCCGAAGCTGCGCATCGTCAACGCCGACGCCTTCGGCTGGCTGGAACAGCAGCACGAGGTCTTCGACGTCATCGTCATCGACTTCCCCGACCCGTCCAATTTCGCGCTCGGCAAGCTCTACACGGCCAGCTTCTACGAGCTGGTCGACCAGCACCTGAGCGCGGGCGGCTACGCGGTCGTGCAAACCACCTCGCCACTGATCGCCCGGCGCAGCTTCTGGACCGTCGTGACGACGCTGGAATCCGTCGGGCTGACGACGACGCCCTATCACGCCCATGTGCCGAGCTTCGGCGAATGGGGCTTCGTGCTGGCGTCGCGGCGACCGTTCCGCCGGCCCACGAGCTTTCCGCCGGGCCTGCGCTTCCTGAGCCCGCAAAGCCTGCCGGCGCTACTGGACTTCCCACCCGACATGGCGCGCGTGCCCACCGAGGTGAACCGGCTCAGCAATCAGGTGCTGGTGCAAGAGTTTGAAACGGAATGGGGACAGGTTCACTAGGCGCGGCATTTGCCGGAAGATTGGCTTGCCGGCGAGGCGCCGGCGCAGGAGCCACCCATGCAGACTGCCACCCTGAAACCCGAAGCCCTGGCCCAGGTCGACCTGCCTTCGACACCACCCGATACCGATGCCAGGAATATCGACAGCATCTACGACAACCTCGTCCACGGTGTCGGCCACGAGCACGTGACCGAAGCCAACGTCGAGGAGTTGATGCGCCGCGCCACGGCCGACCACCACCCGGTGCTGGCCGAGGAATTGCGCGAATGGCGCTCGAACAGCGACGGCAAGGACGAGAAACCCGCCGCTGGCTGAAGGGCGAGGCAGGCCGGGACTGCTACCCTGCCGCCCTTGCGTCCGTCCCGCCTGTCCTCACCCCGCGTCCAAACCATCGGCCCCTCCCGCCGGGCGCTGCTGCTCGGCCTGCTGGCCAGCGGTTGCACACCCGGCGCGCCGGCGCTGCAGGGTGGCTGGGTTGGCACGCATCCCGAGCGCGGCCATCGGCTGCGCGGCGAACTGCCCCGGGGCGGCGGGCCACTGAAGAAGACCGGCGTCCTCATCGTCGGCGCGGGCATTGCTGGCCTGGCCTGCGCGCGTGCCCTTGCCCAGCGAGGCGTCGACGACATCGCGCTGCTGGACCTGGAAGACCAGGCCGGTGGCAACAGCCGCGGCCACAGCCTCGCCGGGTCGTCTTGCCCGCTTGGTGCCCACTACCTGCCGCTGCCCGGCGCCGAGGCGCGCGAGGTCAATGAGTTGCTGCACGAGCTGGGCCTGGCGCGCGAGCAGTTCGGCCGCACGGTCTGGGACGAGAAGCACCTGTGCCACAGCCCGCAGGAGCGGCTCTTCATCGACGGCGAGTGGCGCGAAGGCCTGCTGCCGCTACCCGGCTCGGCCGCGGCGCGCGAGCAATACCGGCGCTTCTCGGCCCTGGTCACGCAGGCCCAGCGCGAGCTCGGCTTCGCCATGCCGACGCAGCATGCACGCTGGAAACCGGGCCACGCGGTACTTGATGCGCAGACCTTCACCGCCTGGCTGGACGCGAACGCGCTGATCGACGCCCACCTGCGCTGGTATCTCGACTACTGCTGCCGTGACGACTTCGGCGCGGGCGCCGACACGGTCTCGGCCTGGGCCGGCATCCACTACTTCGCCAGCCGCCACGGCTTCCACGCACCGGGCGACGAGACGGGTGAGCGCGAACCCGTGCTGACCTGGCCCGAAGGCAATGGGTGGCTGAGCGCCCGCCTCGCTGCGCCGCTGCGCGAGCGCATCCACCTCGGCCGCACGGTGTTGCGCGTGACCGAGCAGCGCGAAGGCATCGAACTGCTGGCCTGGAACGAAACTACCGGCGCCCCGGAGCGCTGGGCCGCGCGCGCCGTCGTCATGGCCACGCCGCTGTTCATCTCGGCCCGGCTCCTGGCCACGCCGCCCGACGCACTGCGCACGCTGAAACAGGCCCACGCGCCCTGGCTGACCGCCAACCTGGCGCTGCGCGAACCGCTACTGGACCGCCCCGGCGCGCCGCCGTCCTGGGACAACGTGCGCTACGGCTCGACGGCACTCGGCTATGTCGACGCCCGCCACCAGGCGCTGGACCCGACGCCGCGCCCACCGCTGCTGACGGCCTACCTCGCGCTGCCGGCCGCCAGCCGCGGCGGTCTGCTCGCCAAGCCTTGGCAGCACTGGGCCGAGGTCGTCACCACGGAGCTTGCGGCGACTCACCCCGATCTGCCGGGCAAGATCGAACGCATCGACCTCTGCCGCTTCGGCCATGCGATGAGCATCCCGACGCCGGCCCTGCGCGGCTCGGCCGAGCTGGCCGCGCTGAACGCGCAACGCGGCCGCGTCGTCTTCGCGCACGCCGATCTGGCGGGGTACTCGGTCTTCGAAGAGGCCTACACGGCCGGCGTCGACGCGGCCGCGCGGCTCAGCCTCTGAACCTCGACCTCGCGCGGCGCAAACGCCTTCAGCAGCGCGGCGAGCAGCGCCTCGGCCTTGGCCCCGTTGTCGCCGCCGTAGTTGCAGACGTAGACATCCAGCGTCACGCCGCCCAGCTCCGGCCAGGTGTGCACGGCCAGGTGGGATTCGGCCAGCAGCACGACGCCGGTGATGCCGCTCTGCTCGTCTTCGGGTGCAAAGCGGTGGAAGAGTTCGGCAACACCGGTGAGGCCCGACCGAGTGACCGCGTCACGACACAGCGCGGCGAGGGCATCCGCATCACGCATGACCGCCGGTGCCGGGTCCACGCCGCGCAGGTCGGCGGTGAGGTGCAGGCCTTGCACGTCAGCCGCCCGTCACCGGCGGGAAGAAGGCCAGCTCGTCCCCGTCCGAGAGCGCGGCCGACTCGGCACACATCTTCTGGTTCAGTGCGCAACGTACCGCCTTGCCACGTGCGAGCGCGTCGGCATGAGCGCCATCACGGCCCAGCAGCGCCTCGCGCGCCGCAGCCACCGTGCTGCCTTCGGGCAGTGAGAGAGGTCCGCCCTCGCCCAACTTCTCGCGCAGTGACGCAAAGAACCGCAGCCGGATCGTGATCACGCCAACAGCTCCGCGAATGGAAGGAAGCGCACCGCATCCCCGACCCTGATGACCTGGCCCGGCGGGTTGTCGAGCAGGCCGTCGGCCCAGAAGGCCGAGGTCAGCACGCCGCTGCTCTGGTTGGTGAACAGCGCCAGGCCGCCCTCCTCGTCCAGCCGCACGCGCAGGAACTCGCGGCGCTTGTCGGGCTTGGGCCAGTCGAAGCCGGCGACGAGGCGGTAGCCGCGCGGCGCCACGCGCGTGGCGCCCTGCAACTTCAGCAGCGCCGGCCGCACGAGCACGAGGAAGGTCACGAGGCTGGACACGGGGTTGCCGGGCAGGCCGACGAAGTGAGCGTTGCCGACCTGACCAAACGCGAAGGGCTTGCCGGGCTTGATGGCGATGGCCCACAAGTCCAGGCGGCCTTCGGCCTGCACGGCGGGGCGCAGGTGGTCTTCCTCACCGACGGAGACGCCGCCCGAGGTCAGGATCACGTCGGCCCGGGAGGCCGCATCGCGCAGCGCGGCGCGGGTCGCGTCGAGGCGATCGGGGACGATGCCGAGGTCGACGACCTCGCAGCCCAGGCCTTCAAGCAAGGCGCGCAGCGTGAAGCGGTTGGAGTTGTAGATCGCACCGGGCGGCAGCGGCTCGCCGGGCATGACGAGTTCGTCGCCGGTCGAGAACAGCGCCACGCGGGGGCGGCGGGTCACGGTCAACCGGGCCGCGCCGGCCGTGGCGGCCAGGCCAAGGGCGACGGCGTCCAGCCGCGCGCCGGCGGGCAGCACGACGCTGCCGGCCCGCACGTCCTCGCCGCGCAGGCGCACATGCTGGCCGGCTGTGACAGGCTGGTTGATGCGCAGACGATCGCCCACCAGTTCGGCGACCTCCTGCATGACGACGGTGTCGGCGCCCGGCGGGATCTGCGCGCCGGTGAAGATGCGCGCGGCCTCACCCGGCGGCAGCGGCGCGGGCACGCTGCCGGCCGGGATACGCTGGGTGACCGGCAGTTCCAGCGCCGCGTCGGCGGCGCGCAGCGCGTAGCCGTCCATCGCCGAGTTGTCCTCGGGCGGCACGTCCACCGGCGACACGAGATCGGCCGCCAGCACACGGCCGCGTGCATCGGCCGTGGCCAGGGTCTCGGTGCCTGCCAGCGGCTCGACCTGCGCCAGCAGCGTGGCCAGCGCGTCGTCGAGGGAGATCAGCGGTTTCTTGGGCTCAGACATGGGCGTGAATGTAGGCCTTGACCTGGCCCACATCGGCCAGCATGACCTTCACGCGCTTGGGGAGTTGCTCGATGCCTTCCAGGCCGGCCGGGCGCGGCGGCTCGGTGCCAAGCGCTTCGACGATGGTGGCCGCGAACTTGGCGGGCAGCGCGGTTTCCAGCACCAGCATGGTTACGCCAGCTTCGCGCTTTTCGAGCGCGACCTTGAGGCCGTCGGCCGTGTGCGGGTCGATGACGACGCCATGCTCGGCATGGCAGCGGCGGATGGTGGCGACGCGGTCGGCGTGCGTGCTGCGGCCGGAGACGAAGCCGAAGCCGGCGATGGCCGCATGTTCGTCGGCGGTCAGCGCGAAGGTCGGTGCGCCGAAGTGCTGCTTCACGCGTGCGCCGTCACGGCCCAGCAGGTCGAACACGAAGCGCTCGAAGTTGCTGGCCTTGGAGATGTCCATCGACGGGCTGGAGGTCTCGTGTGTGTCCGCCGTGCCGCGCGGGCGGTAGGCGCCGGTGCGAAAGAACTCGTCGAGCACGTCGTTCTCGTTGGTCGCGACGACGAGTTGCTTGATCGGCAGCCCCATCATGCGCGCGACGTGGCCAGCGCAGACGTTGCCGAAGTTGCCTGACGGCACGGTGAAGCTCACCTGTTCGTCGTTGCTCTTCGTCGCCTGGATGTAGCCAGCGAAGTAGTAGACGACCTGCGCCAGCAGCCGCGCCCAGTTGATGGAGTTGACCGTGCCGATGCGGTGCTCGCGCTTGAAGGCCAGATCGTTGGACACGGCCTTGACGATGTCCTGGCAGTCGTCGAACACGCCGTCGACGGCGATGTTGTGGATGTTGGCATCCTGCAGGCTGAACATCTGCGCCTGCTGGAAGGGGCTCATGCGGCCGTTGGGGCTGAGCATGAAGACGTTGACACCCTTCTTCCCGCGCATCGCGTACTCGGCGGCGCTGCCGGTGTCGCCCGAGGTGGCACCCAGGATGTTCAGCGTTTCGCCGCGGCGGCCGAGTTCGTACTCGAACAGCGCGCCGAGCAGTTGCATGGCCATGTCCTTGAAGGCCAGCGTCGGGCCGTTGGACAGGCCTTCCAGCGCGATGTGATCGCCCAGCCAGGTCAGCGGCGTGACTTCGGTCGTACCGAAGATCTCGGCCGTATAGACCTTGCGCGTGATGGCGTGCAAATCGTCGGCCGGGATGTCGTCGATGTAGAGCGACAGGATCTCGAAGGCCAGGTCGGCGTACGACAGACCGCGCCACCGGTTCAGCGTTGCGTCGTCGACCTGCGGGTAGGTCTGGGGCAGGTACAGGCCACCGTCGGGCGCCAGGCCTTCGAGCAGGATGTCGCAGAAGCGGCGCGGCGTGGCGTCGCCACGGGTGGAGAGGTAGTTCACGGAGCAGCGGTCGGAGTGGCCGTCGGAGTGGAGGTTGAATTGTCGGCGCGGAGTTGGGCCAGCGCGTCGGCGTAGCGCTTCACATCCGGATAACGCTGAGCCAGGGCCTCGCGAATCCGCAACGCTTCGTTCAGCGCCGCAGGATCGCCAGTTGGCAATGAAGCGATGTCGATCAACGAGATGGCCAGATCATCCAGCGCCTCGGGGGTGCCGCCCAGGCGCTCCACCAGTTGCCGTCTCAGCGTGAGGCTTTCCCGGTAGACGCTTTCGGCCTGCGCCCAGTCGCCCTGCGCCTGGGCCACCCGGCCGAGGTTGTTGAGCGAGATCGACAGGTCGCGCAGTGCCTGTTGCCGCCTCAGCATGAGGCTTTCCCGACAGACGCTTTCGGCCTGCGCCCAGTCGCCCTGCGCCTGGGCCACCCCGGCGAGGTTGTCGAGCGAGATGGACAGGTCGCGCAGCGCCTCGGGCGTGCCGCCCAGGCGCTCCGCCAGTTGCCGACTCAACGTGAGGCTTTCCCGGTAGAGCTCTGCAGCCTGCGCCCAGTCGCCCTGCGCCTGGGCCACCCGGCCGAGGTTGTCGAGCGAGATCGACAAATCGCGCAGCGCCTCGGGCGTGCCGCCCAGGCGTTCGACCAGTTGCCGACTCAGCGTGAGGCTTTCCTTGTAGACGCTCTCGGCCTGCGCCCAGTCGCCCTGCGCCTCGGCCATCCCGCCGAGGTTGTTGAGCGAGATCGACAGATCGCGCAGCGACTCGGGCGTGCCGCCCAGGCGCTCCACCAGTTGCCGTCTCAGCGTGAGGCTTTCCCGGTAGACGCTTTCGGCCTGCGCCCAGTCGCCCTGCGCCTGGGCCACCCGGCCGAGGTTGTTGAGCGAGATCGACAGGTCGCGCAGTGCCT
>JAEKLF010000057.1 GCA_019509985.1 Burkholderiales bacterium
TGGCCCGCTGCCGGGCTGTCCTTGAGCCGGCGCGACAGCGTGCCGTCCAGGCCCGCCACCGGCAGCGTTGCCAACAGTTCCGGCGCCTGCGCGCCCGCCTGGCCCGCGCGCAGCACGCCGGCCAGCAGCGCCGGGCTGACGCGCTCGCTGCGCGACAGGCCAGAGCCGTTGTCCAGCACCAGCGCGGTGGTGTCGATGCCATGAGCCGCGAGCCAGCCGCGCACGGCGCGCTCGGCCGCGGCCAGCGTGGGCTCGCCGGCCTGCGCCGCCTGCGCGCCGAGCTGCAGGTAGACGAGGCGGGTCAGCGCGTTGTCGCTGCTCTTCATGACGCCGCGCAGCACCTCGGCCAGCGGCCGGCCACGGTGGCTTGCCAGCACGACGGCACCGGCCGGCGCAGGGCCTTCCGCGTCGCCCGGCCCCATCGTGCCGCCGAGCTCGCTCCACAGTTGCCGCACGGCATGCGTCACCAGCCACTGCCGGTCGACGAGCTGCAGTGGCGCCAGCTGGCGACAGCCGGCGGGGAAGGCGCCGTGCAGCGTGAGCCGCCGCGCATCGCCCTCGGCGGTCAGCTCGGCGGGCTTCCAGTCGTTGTCCCAGTCCTTGCAGGCGCTGGTGGACAGCGTCATCGCGCTAGCGTCCAGCGTCAGGCCTTGCAGCGCCGGCAGGCTGCGCACCGCGACGCCACCGGCCGTGGCCTGCAGCTCGAAGTCCAGCAGGCTGCCGTTCAGATGCAACGCATCGGGGATGACGTTGTAGGCGAACTCGGGCGCGTCGTCGAAGGGCGGCAGGCCGACGTCGAAGCGGGTCGGGTTGAACAGCGTTCGGTCGACGACGAGGCCGCCGCGGATCTCGCGCACGCCGCTCTCGCGCAGCTGGCGCAGCAGCCACCACAGCGCCGGCCAGTCGAGGTCGGGGTCGGCCCCGCCGCGCAGGATCAGCGGGCCTTCGATGATCCCGTCGCGCGGCGGTGTGGCGGCCAGCAACTCGGTGCGGCCGCGCTGGTTGATGCCCAGCTTGTCCAGCGCCACGGTGGCCGTGACCAGCTTCATCGTCGAGGCCGGCGCCATCGCGTCGTCCGCGCGCCGGCGCAGCGCCGGCCGCGAGCCGTCCAGCGGCTGCAGCACATAGCCGAGGCTGTCGACCGGCAGGCCGGCCTTGGCGAGTGTCGCCTGCACCGGGTCGGGCACGGAGGTGGTGGCACAGCCCCCCAACAGCAGCGCAGTGGCGACGAACAGCAGCGCGCGCATCAACAGACCCCCAGGCGATGCGCGACAAGGCGGGCCAGCGCCACGTCCTCCAGGCCAATGCCGACGCTCTTGTAGACGACGATGTCCTGCGGCCCGCGCGGGCGCGGGTTCACGATCAGCTCGCCCAGCTCGACGAGGCGCTCGGGCGCGATGACGACGGGCGCGGCCAGCACGAGGTCGCCGGCTTCCTGCTGCGCGGCGGCGTGCCATTCGACGACCACCAGCGCCGCGCGGGCCAGCAGCGCGTCGTCCAGCTCGCGCGCCGAGCGCGTGCTGGAACCCACCGCCGCCACAAAGGCGCCGGGCTTGACCAGGCCGCCGTCGAACAGCGGCGTGGCCGAGCGCGTGGCCGTGGCGATGACGTCGGCCCGGGCTGCGGCGGTGGCCGCGTCGACCGCGCGCACCGGCAGGCCGAGCGCCGCCTGCAGCTCCGCCGCGAAGGCTTCGGCGCCCGAGCGCGCGCAGACCAGCAACTGCTCGAAGCGCCGCACGCGGCTCAGCGCCTGGGCATGCGCGCGGGCCTGGATGCCGGCGCCGAAGACGGCCAGCGTCTTCGCCTCCGGCAGTGCCAGCAGGTCGGCCGCAACCGCCGTCGCCGCGGCGGTGCGCAACCGCGTGAACTCGTTGGCCTCCAGCGTCGCCAGCGCCGCGCCGGTGTCGGCCGAGAACAGGCTGACGAGGAAGTGGTAGCGGCCGTTGCGGGCCGAATAGACCTTGGTGCCAAGCACCGCGGGCAGGTCTCCATCGGCCTCCAGGATGGCGCCCATCGCGCTGATTGCCAGCGCGGTGCCGCCGCGCGTGCTTGTGGCGCGGTGGCGAGCCAGCACCTGCGCCTGGCCGCGGCCGTGCTGGGCGAAGGCGGCGCGCAGCGCGTCGACGGCGCTGGCGGGGTCGAGCACGGCCGCGACTTCGGCCTCGGAAATCAATCGCATCGGCAAGGTCTCCACAACGGGTCGCCGGCACTGTAGAGGGGCCGAGGCGCACCGTGCGCGTGCTTTCGCTAGCGCACGCATTCCCGCAGGTTATGTGCGGCGCACAAGCATTCATTGAACTGCGCGCAACAACTGGGGTGCGGCCCCCTGGGCGGCCCCGTGCGCGGCGGCGAACATCGTCGGCAATCGGAACACAAGGAGTCGTTGAGATGAAGTTGAATCGTCTGGTCGCCCAGCTGGCCGTGCTGGGTCTTGGTGCCCACCTCGGCGCGGCTCTGGCGCAGTCCGAAGGCAAGCTGGAGCGGGTCGAGGTGACGGGCTCGAGCATCAAGCGGCTGGTCGACGAAGGCGCGCTGCCGCTGGAGGTCATCACGGCCGACCAGATCCGCCAGAAGGGCCTGACCAGCGCCGAAGATGTGCTGCGCTCGCTGGCCGCCAACGCGGCCAACGCAAACAACGCGGTGTCCAGCAACAGCGTATTCGGCCAGGAAGGCGACCGCCTCGCCGGCGGTGGTGCCTACGCCAACCTGCGCGGCCTGGGCCCCACCGGCACGCTGGTACTGCTGAACGGCCGGCGCCTGTCCAACCAGGGCACGTCGGGGGGCTCGGTGGACCTGAACGCCATCCCGCTGGACATGATCGACCGCATCGAGGTGCTGAAGGACGGCGCCTCCGCCGTCTACGGCACGGACGCGATCGGCGGTGTCATCAACTTCATCCTCAAGCGCGACTACAAGGGCGTGAAGGGCAGCGTGAACTACAGCTCCCCGTTCGACGGCAGGGGCGGCCAGCAGCGCAAGATCAACCTGACCGCCGGCTGGGGCGACCTGGGCACCCAGGGCTTCAACGTCGCCGGCAGCATCACCCACAGCAGCAATGTCATCCTGCGCGGCGTGGACCGTCCGTGGGCGTTGGGCTACCAGCCCGAGCGCGGCCTTGCGCCGGACACGAGCAGCTCGCCCTTCTTCGCCAACATCATCGGCCAGGCCAATAGCGCGTTGCCGACGGCGGGCACAACGGTAGGTGCGACCGATCCGACCAAGTACACCATCCTGAACGCGCTGGCGCTGAACAACCAGTGCTCGGCCGTGCCCTTCGGCGTCAGCCAACTCGCCAATCCGACCGTGCTGTCGGGCCTGGGCTATACCAAGGCCAACAGCACCTACCGCTGCGGCACGGACTACGGCCGTCAGTACATGCTGACGGCCCCCAGCCAGACCACGAGCGGCGTTGTGCGCGCCAATTTCAACGTCGGCAAGGATGCGACGGCCTTCGTCGAGTTCGTCGGCTCGCGCTACTACTCGCTGGGCGAGTTCACGCCCTACCAGTTCAGCACGACTTCGCTGGGCCAAGGCGCGGTTGCCAACGGCGTGACCTATCCGACCGGCGCCAACTACCCGGTCAACGGCCCCTACTACGCCAACATGAAGGCGCTGTATGGCGCCAACCAGTTCGACCCGACCAAGTCCATCGCCTACCGGCTGCGCATGTGGGACTGGGGCTATCGCACGCTGGGCAACGAGTCCATCAACGACCGCCTGACAGCCGGCATCGAAGGTTCCCTGGGCAGCTATGACTACCGCCTATCCATCGCCCGCGGCAAGGCCTCTGGCTACCAGGAGATGGTGAACGGCTATGCCGACACCAACAAACTCGTCGCCCTGCTGGCCAGCGGCGTCTACAACCCCTTCCTGATGCCTGGGCAAACGCAGACGGCGGCGGCGATGAAGGCCGTCGAGGACACCAAGGTCCATGACCGCCTGGCCGGTGGCCGCACCCAGGTCGACCAAGTTCTCGCCAACATCTCCGGGCCGCTGATGAAGCTACCGGCCGGCGACCTGTCCTTCGCGCTGGGCACCGACCTGCGCCGCGAGTTCTACGGCTACAGCGGCACGCAGAAGTACAACTGCGTCTCGTCCTTCAGCCCGGCCAACATGGCGCTGGCCAACTCGGTGATGGGCTGCCCCGGCAACGGCACGGCGCCCGACATGACCCGCAATGTCGGCGCCGTCTACGGCGAGCTGCTGATCCCGGCGCTGAAGAGCCTGGAGTTCGACATCGCGCTGCGTTACGACCACTACCAGGAGATCGGCGGCACAACCAACCCCAAGGTCAGCTTCAAGTTCACGCCCAGCCAGAACCTGCTGCTGCGCGGTTCCTACAACACGGGCTTCCGCGCACCGACGCCGCAGCAACTGCACCTCGCAACGGTGCAGCTCGCGACGACGGGCACCTTCCCCGACCCGGTCAAGTGCCCCAATCCAACCGGCAACAACGACCCGTCCTGCCAGCTCAACAGCATTCCCTACCTGTCCGGCGGCAACCCCGATCTGAAGCCCGAGAAGTCGCGCCAGGGATCGCTCGGCGTCGTGTTCTCGCCGGTCACGGACATGACCGCCTCGGTGGACTACTGGCAGATCAAGATGATCGACCGCATCCACAACCTGACCCCCACTCAAGAGCTGCAGAACTACTCGGTCTTCGCGGACAACTTCATCCGTGACGCCAACGGCAACATCACGTTGATCCAGGCCGGCTGGATCAACGCCGGCGGCAGCATGACCAAGGGCGTGGACCTGACCGGCAACTGGACGACCGGCCTGTTCGGCAACAAGCTGACGACGACGCTGTCGGCCACCAAGATGATCAGCGCCAGGGAGCAGCTCATCGAGAGCACGCCCATGATCCAGTACGTCGGCCAGTGGACGAACACGACGCTGTACCTGCCCTGGAAGGCCTCGCTGTCCAGCACCTACAAGACGCCGGTGCTGTCGACGACGCTGTCCGCGAACTATTCGGCAGGCTACTGGGACGAGGACCACACGACGGCCAGCAACGTCGCCGAGTTCCAGCGCCGCAAGATCTCGAAGTACGTGACCTTCAACCTCGTCGGCACTTATACCGGCGTGAAGGACCTGTCGATTGGCGTCGGCATCCTCAACCTCTTCGACCGCGAACCGCCCTTCACCTGGCACAACGTCGACAACGCCGTCGGCACCGGCTGGGACCCACGCGTGGCCGACCCGCGCGGCCGCACGCTGACGCTGACGGCGAGCTACACCTTCCTCTGATCCCCAGGCTCCCTGCCGGTCCCGCGACCGGCATTGCCCAGCCCCGCTGTTGCCGGGGCTGTTTTTTTTCCGGGCTCAGGCGAGGGTCAGGGTGCCGGACGCCACGTCCATCTCGGCCGCGACGCCCAGCGGAAGCGGCCGGTTCGGCTGGCCGTGGCCCGCGGGCCAGCCGGCCAGCACCGGGCAGCGCAGCCGCGGCAGGTGATCGGCCAGCACGGCGTCGGGAGGCTCGGCGCCGCTGAAGCTGCCGACCACGAGGCCGGCGATGCGGTCCAGCACACCGGCCAGGCGCAGCTGGCTGAGCATGCGGTCGACGCGGTAGGGTTCCTCGCTGATGTCCTCGATGAAGAGCAAGGCGCCGTCGACGGCGGGCAGATGGGGCGTGCCGAGCAGCGCGCAGAACATCGCCAGGTTGCCGCCGATGAGGCGGCCGCGCGCCACGCCGCCGTGGCTGAGCTCATGCCTCGCGGCCCGGCCGACAACGTCGCCCGCACGCCAGCCGCGGGCCAGTACGGCGAACAGCGCGTCGGTGTCGGCCTCGGCGCCGGGCAGGCCCCAGTCGCTGGCCGGCATGGGCGCGTGCAGCGACGGGATGCCGGCGTTCGTGCGCAGCGCGTGCAGCACGGTCAGGTCGCTGTAGCCGATCAGCAGCCTGCGGCTGGCCGCGAGCCAGTCCAGGTCAAGTCCGTCCAGCAGCCGGATGCAGCCGGAGCCACCGCGCAGCGCCAGCACCGCATCGTAGTGCGGGTGGGCAAAGGCTTCGTGCACGTCGGCGACCCGGACATGGTCGGGCGCGGCCAAGAAATCGAGCGGCGGTGTCCCGAAGCAGCTGGGCAGCAGGCGTGCTTCGTAGCCGCGTTCGCGCAGCCAGCCCTCGACGGGCGCCAGTCGCCCGGGCTTGGGCGGGCCGGCCGGTGCGATGACGGCCAGCGTGGCGCCGGGCCGCAGCGGCGGGATCAGGAATTTGTTTTCAGCCATTCGTGGACGGCGCCACCCAGCGCCGGCAGCTTCCAGGTCGTCGACGCGTCCGGGTGCGGCGCGTAGCGCATGCCCAGGCTGGTCGTCACCGCGATCAGGTAGTGCAAGCCACCGTCGTGCACGATGCCGGCATCGCTGCTGTAGTTCTGCGTGAAGCCGGTCTTGTGCGCGAAGCGGGACGGGATGCCCGGCACCCAGCCCGGCACCTCACGCAGCGACTCGCTGCTCAGGATGTGATGCAGCTTCTGTTCGTCCAGTGCCCGGCGGATGACGGCGCGGCTGGCGGCGCTGACGAGGGGCGGCTGCGGCGGCGCGGCGGCGTCCAGGCGCCACATCAGCCGCAGCGCATCCCAGGCCGTCATCTGGATCTGGCCGACGCCCGAGCCGGCGCCGTTGCCCCAGCCGCCGTCGGGCTGCGTGTTGGCGAGCATCAGGCCGGGCAGGCCCTCGGTGGCGAAGAGATCGTGCAGCTCGTTGTGCACCTCGCGGCCGCCCTCGCGCCGGATGGCGCCGCGCGCGTGCAGGTGCGCCACCAGCGCCGAGGTAGCCTCGTTGCTGCTGACGGTGATCATGTCGAACAGCCAGTCGGCCATCGCCCGCGTTTGGCCGCCGTGGAGCCACGGCAGGGTCCAGTCGCTGCGGTCCTGGTCGACGAGGCGGCCGATGCCGACGGCGACCATGGTTTTAAGCAGCGAGGCCGGATAGGGCGCGACAAAGCGCGGGCCCATGCCGAACCAGGCGGGGAAGTCGATGCGCGACCAGTCCGCGCCGGGCAGCCAGGCATAAGAGTCGCCGGCCGCGTCGCGCACGTCGGCATGGAAGGCAATGTTGTCGACGGTGCCTGTCGTGCTGTTGAAGTGCGCGACTAGCCCTTGCGTATGCTCGCGCGAGAACAGCACGTTGGCGCACACCGGCGCCGCGCCGCCTTGCGGGAACACGGCCACGGCGAGGTCGATGTTCGGATGCCAGCCCAGCGGCGCGCCGCCTTGCAGGCTGTCGGGCGTGGCCTCGAAGCGTTGCGCCAGCACGGCGGCGCGCAACGCCTGGGCGAGATCGTCGGCCGTCATCACAGCGTCATCCCTTGCAACGGCAGCGGGCTCGCGCGGCCCGACACCAGCTCGGCCACGATGTTGGCCGTCGCAAACGAGAAGGTGAAGCCCAGCGCGCCATGGCCGACATTGAGCCACAGCCCCGGCACGCCGCTCGCGCCGACGATGGGTGCGCCGCTGGGCGTGGCGGGGCGCAGGCCGGCCCAGGGCGTGGCGCGGTCGTAGTCGGCGGCATGCGGGAAGGTCGCGCGCACCGAGCGCTGCAGCGACGCGAGCCGGCGCCCGTCCAGGCCAAGGTCCTCGCCGACGAGGTCGACCATGGCGGCGATGCGCAGCTGCTGGCCGATGCGGGCGTAGAGGATCTTCTTCTCGAAGTCGGTCACGCTGACTTCGGGCGGGCGGTGGTCCGATGTGATCGGCGCCGTCAGGCTGTAGCCCTTCAGCGGGTACAGCGGCAGCTCGACGCCGACGGTCGCCGCGAGCGCGCGACTGTGCAGGCCGGCGGCCAGGATGACGGCGTCCGCCGTGACATCGCCAGCCGTCGTCTGCACGCCGAAGACGGTGCCGCGAACGCTGGTCAGGAAGCCGTCGACCCGCCCACCCAGCCGACCGCGAAAGTGCTCGTGCCCATGCAGCCGCTCGTACAGCGCGGCGCAGAACGCATGGCAGTCGGCCACGGCCTCGCCGGGCGTGAAGATGCCGCCAGCCAGCGTCGCCTCGCCTTCCTCGAACTGGGCCAGCGCCGGCTCCAGCGCCACGCAGTCGTCATGCGACAGCGCCTGCTCCGCGCCACTGCCCTGCACTCGCGCAGCGACGCGCGCGAATTCGGCGGGCTGGCGGTAGACGACGAGCTTGCCGGGCGTGCGCAACGCGATCGCATCGCCCAGCTCGGCCGCGGCCTGCAGGCGTGCGAACGAGGCCTGGCTGTAGGCGCCGAGTGCCAGCAGCCGCTCGGTCGTGCGCCGGTTCACCGGCCCGCGGCAGTTGCGCAGGAAGGCGACCAGCCAGGACCACTGCGCCCAGCTCGCCTCGGGCTTGAAGCGCAACGGGCCGTCGGGGTCCAGCAGCCAGCGCATCGCCTTCAGCGGCACGCCGGCGTCCGCCAGCGGCGACACGTAGCGGTAGCTGAGCTGGCCGCCGTTGGCGCGGCTGGCGCCCTGGGCGACTTCGCTGTCGCGCTCGATCAGCGTCACGCCATGTCCACGTTCCAGCAGCGCCCAGGCCGTGGTCAGGCCCACCACGCCACCGCCGATCACCACGCAATGCTTCATCCTGCCCCTGGGCTTCTGTTCTGGCCGGCAGCGTACGGATGGCCAGCGGCCGCTGCCAATGAAACCGGCGGCCACGGCCATAACCGTGCGACATGGGAGCGGCGGCGCTCAAAGCCCGGGTGTGGGTCGCGCGCGAAGCTTGAAGAAGGCGTCCCAGGCCTCGCGGTAGGCCCGCTGAGTGTCGGGCGGCAAGGAAACGCGCAGGGTGTCGCGCAGCAGCGCCGCGCCTTCGGGTGTGCCCAGGGCCGCATCGATGAGACGGATGGCCGCGTGGCCCCAGCGCGTGCGCGGGCAGGCAACGCCGCTGACGACGGGGTCGCTGGCGCCCTTGACGGGCAGCGCGGCCAGCGGCGGCTCGCCGGCCTGTTCGCCCGGTGGCTGGCTCGCCTGCGCGATCAGGACGTTCGGGTAGTCGAGCGTGTAGTCCGCCCGCTCCTGCATGAGCATGGCGAGCAGGTTGCTGCCGTAGTCGCCGCCGTACACGCGTTGCACCTGCGGGCCAGTGGGCTGGGCGTTGATCAGTGCGTCCAGCGCCGCGCCGTAGCTGCGCCCCTGGTTCAGCACGCCACGCAGCGTGCCGTCACTCAGCAGGGCCTCGAGGTCGACGGCACCGCGCGCATCCAGCGGCAAGGCGGCGCGCCGGTCCTGGCGCACGATGAGCTGGGGTGGCGGCACCAGCCAGGTGTCGGTGAAATAGGCCAGGCGTTCACGCTCTGGCGTGCGCGCGGCACCGGCGTGGCAGGCCCGCCGGCCCTCGCGGATGAGCGTCCAGCTGCGCTCGGCATTCGCCACCATGGGCTTGAGGGTCACGCCCGGCAGCCGTGCCTGCAACCAATGGGTCAGCTCATCGGCCGGGTGGCGCATCACATCGCCGTCGGGAACGGCCATCGTGTTGCTGACCAGCCAGAGGATCGAGTCGACCGCCGGCGGCGCTTCGGCGGCCAAGGCCGTACCACTCGCCAACGCCAGAGCCAGGCCGGCCGCCATGGCACGCATGCGGTGAGGCCTCAGCCCGCCAGCACGGCCGCCATCGCCTCGGCGGTGGCCTCGACGTTGCGGGTGTTCAGCCCGGCCACGCACATGCGGCCCGAGCGCAGGATGTAGACGCCGAACTCGGTCTTCAGACGCTCGGCCTGCTCGGCGGTCAGGCCCGTGTAGCTGAACATGCCGCGCTGGGTCAGGAAGTAGCCAAAGTCGCGGCCTGGCAACTTGGCCGCCAGCACGTCGTGCAGTTGGCGGCGCATGGCCTGGATGCGGCCGCGCATGTCGGCCACTTCGGCCTCCCACATCGCGCGCAGCTTGGTGTCGGTCAGCACCTTGGCGACGATCTGGCCGCCGTGCATCGGCGGGTTGGAGTAGTTGCGGCGGATCATGAACTTCATCTGGCCGAGCACGCGCGCGGCCTGGTCGGCGTCGGGGCAGACGACGCTCAGGCCCCCGCAGCGCTCGCCGTACAGGCTCATGCTCTTGGAGAAGCTGTTGGCGATCAGGAAGGCGAGACCCTCGTCGGCCAGCAGGCGCGGCGCGAAGGCGTCCTCGACGATGCCGTCGCCATAGCCCTGGTAGGCCAGGTCCAGGAAGGGCAGCAACTGGCGCTCGCGGATGACGGGCACCAGGGCGCGCCACTGCTCCTGCGTCAGGTCCACGCCGGTCGGGTTGTGGCAGCAGGCGTGCATGATGACCACGCTGCGCGCGGGCAGGGCCTTGAAGAAGTCCAGCAGTGCGTCAAAGCGCAGGCCGCCGGTGGCCGCGTCGTAGTAGGGATAGCTCTCGCAGCTGTGGCCCGAGCCCTCGAAGACGGCGCGGTGGTTGTCCCAGGTCGGGTCGGACAGGTAGATCTTGCTGTCCGGGAAATAGCGCTTGAGCAGGTCGGCGCCGACCTTGAGGCCGCCGCTGGAGCCGACGCCCTGGATGGTGGCGATGCGGCCGGCGGCGATGGCCGGGTGGTCCGCGCCGAACAGCAGGGCCTGCACGGCGCTGCGGAAGTTGGCGGCGCCCTCCATCGGCAGATAGGGCCGCGGACCGGCCGCCTCGACGACGGCCAGCTCCGCCGCGCGGACCGACGGCAGCATGGGGATGCGGCCGTCGTTGTCGAAATAGATGCCGATGGACAGGTTGATCTTGCCGGCGCGGGGGTCCTTCTGGAAGGCCTCGTTGAGGCTCAGGATGGGATCGCCCGCGTAGGCGTCGACGTGCTCGAACATGGGTCAGGCTCCGATGGGGGAGCCCGCATTATCCGAGCCAGGCGATCCAGCGGCCGTGAGGGTGGCTCCAGGCCAGGCTTCGCTCGACGATGCGACCGGCTTCGAGATGGCGCAAGGTCCACAGCGTGGCGGACGATGCGACCTCGCCGGGCGGCAGCTTGGGCAGAGCCGGCACGGGCGAATCGCGGGCGCTCAGCGCCGGCAGTTCGCCGCAGATCCAGGCCAGGCCGTGGGACAGCGCGAGGCGATCCACCGTCGTGCGCAGCCGCGCCACGTCGGCCGCGCTCAGGTAGTACAGCACCCAACTCGTCAGCAGCACCGGCTGCACGCCGGCCGGCAGACCGGCCAGCCAGGGCTCGATGGCGGCGATGCAGTCGTCGGCGCGGATCAGCGTCACGGGCAGGGCCTGCAGTTGGGCGGCCGCACGGGACAGGCGCTCGCGGCGGCGCGCGTCGTGCGGCCACAGGCAGGCCTGCAGCCAGCGCAGGCGCCCCGCGTCATTCACATCGATGGGTGCCGGGTCCAGGCCGTGACGCAGCGCGAGGCGCCAGCCGGCGTTGACGGGCGGCGGCACGGCACCGAGCCACAGCGATTCGATCTCGGCTGCCCGACCATCACGCGCGGCGCCGCGTTCGTGCCAGGCGCCGTCGTCGCTGCGGTAGCGCAGCTGGTAGTGGTCCACGCCGAGGTTGAGGCCGGCGCTGCAGCCGAAGTCCAGCAAGGCCAGGTGGCGCGCGCCGGTCGCTGCGGCCGCGGCGCCGAGCGCTGGCCAGATGGCGGCGCCGCGGGCGACCTCGTTGGTCTGCGTCGCGCCATGGCGCAGCTGTTCGACGAGCGTTGGCCATTCGCGTTCGACGCAGGCGGCCAGCGCGCCGGCCAGGCCGGCATCCGGCGCCCGCTCGCCGCCAGCACTGGGGTAGTAGGCCGCCAGCTCGGGCGCCGCGCCGGCCAGCACGCGTTCGTGCAGGGCCACGAGCAGCAGGTTGACCTTGCGTTGCTCGGGCGGCGCCTCGGCCAGCAGGGCGCTCAACCGCCCGTCCTCGGCGGCGATCTCGCACAGCGCGACGTAGAGCGGTTCCTGCGTGCATTCCTGGCGGCCGAAGCGGCGCAGCAGTTCGCTGAGTTCGGGGTGATCCATGCCGCCAGCATAGGCAGGGCCGGCGCGGGCCTGTGTCGGCCAGCCGACACTCGCGCCATGCCCGACGATCCCTCGCTGCAACGCGTCTTCGACGCTCATTTCCCCGGCCTCGCGCTGCCGGCCGACATCGCCGCGCTCGTCACGCGCCGCCGCCTGCCCGACGGGCGCAGCCTGTTCGTGCAGGGCCAGCGGACGACGGCCTTCTACGCCGTCGCAGCCGGCGAGATCGAGACGCGCTTCAGCGGCGTCGACGGTACGGTGTCGGTGCTCGAGAACGTCGGCCCGCCGCGGCTATTCGGCCTGGCCGCCTTCGCGGCCGGGCAGCCGTCCGAGTACGAGGCGGTGGCGCGCGGCGCCGGCGAGGTGCTGGTGTTCGGCCGCGAGGCCTACACGCGGCTGATGGACGAGGTGCCGGGTTTTGCTCGCGCGCTGCTGGCCGAGTTCGCGCGCCGCTACGACGGCACGCTGCGCCTGCTGCAGGCGGCCCGCCACCAGAGCGCGGCGGAGCGCTTCGGACTGGCACTGGCCCAACTCGCGCGCGAACGCGGCCGCCCGGCCGCCGCCGGCTGGCTGGAAGTGCCGGCCACGCAGGCCGAGCTGGCCCGCCTGGCCCATCTGTCGCGCCAGACGGCGAACCAGCTGTTTGCCGGCGCCGAGGCGGCCGGCCGCGTGCGCCGCGACGGTCGACGTGGATATTGGCTTTACGCCGGGGCGGCCAGCGCCTAGCCTTGCGGCTTGATTCCACCGCCGGAGGCGACATGCCCAAGCAGATCGTGTTTTGTGCCGACGGCACCTGGAATGGCAGCGGCAGCGACGAGGAAGAGCCCGGACCGCCGACCAATGTGCTCAAGCTCTTCCACAACCTGGCCGGCGTCGATTCGCTGGACACGATCGCGCTGGCCAACGAGCAGGAGCGCTTCCTGACCGACCCGACGGGCGAGGTTCTGCAGGCGGCCAAGTACCTGCACGGCGTGGGCGACTCGAACAACGCCCTCGTCAAGGCACTGGGCGGCGCGGTCGGCACCGGGCTGATCGCGCGCGTCATCCGCGGCTACACCTTCGTGTCGCGCCACTATGAGCCGGGCGACCGCATCCACCTGATCGGCTTCAGCCGCGGCGCCTACACGGTGCGCGCGCTGGCCGGCATGATCGCCTCGCAGGGCCTGCTTGACCCGGCCTTCACCGACCTGCAGGACAAGCAGGCCGCCTACCGCCTGGGCGCCGCGGCCTGGAGCGACTACCGCCGCGGCGCACTGGACGGCGACGCGACGCTGCTGGCCAAGCTGGAGGATGTGCTGACCTCGCTGCCCGGCTTCTTCAGCGCCCGCGCCGGCAACCCGCCGCGGCGCACCGGCATCCGCATCGCCACCGTCGCTGTCTGGGACACGGTCGGGTCGCTGGGCATCCCGCAGATCGGCGCCAGCGGCGAGCTGCTGGACGCTGCAGTTCGCCGACACGCGGCTCAGCCCGGCGGTGGACCGCGGCCTGCACGCGGTGGCCATCGACGAGAAGCGCCGCAACTTCACGCCCTGCCTGTGGACGGCGGACGCGCGCGCGACGCAGGTGCTCTTTCCCGGCGCCCATGCCGACGTCGGCGGCGGCTATCCCAACACGCCGGAGGAGTCGGGCCTGTCCGACGCCGCGCTCGCCTGGATGACGGCGGGCGTCGCGGCCCAGGGCGTGCAGTTCATGTCGCCGCTGCCCGCCGAGCCGCGCCCGCATGCCGGTGCGACCGCGCACAGACCGTGGGCGCATCTGCCGTGGCGGGCGCTGGGCGTTGCGCCGCGCATCACGCCCGGGCAAATGCCCGAGGGCCTGCTCGTGCACCGCTCGGTCATCGACCGTTGGCGCGAGGAAGCCGTCGTGCACGACCCCGACCAGCCAGCCCAGGCCTACCGGCCGGACAACCTGGCCCTCTACCTGGACCTGGCCAGCGGCGCGGCGCTGGCGGATATCGAGATCGTCTAGCGGTTCACGCGGGTGCCGCCAGCGCCGCCTCGATGTCGCCGCGCAGTTTCTCGGGCGGGTCGTTGGGTGCGTAGCGCTTGATGACCTGGCCGTCGCGGCCGATCAGGAACTTCGTGAAGTTCCATTTGATGACCTCGGTGCCGAGAAAGCCGGGCTTCTCGCTCTTCAGGAACTTCCACAGCGGATGGGCATCGCCGCCGTTGACCTTGATCTTCCCCATCATCGGGAAGCTGACGCCGTAGTTCAGCTCGCAGAAGCTGGCGATCTGGTCGTTGCTTCCCGGGTCCTGGCCGCCGAACTCGTTGCTCGGGAAGCCGATGACCACCAGGCCCTGGGGGCCGTAGTCCTGCCAGAGCTGCTCCAGGCCCTTGAATTGAGGCGTGAAGCCGCATTCGCTGGCCGTGTTGACGAGCAGCAGCACCTTGCCGCGCTGGGAGGCCAGAGCCGCGGGCTCGCCGTGGATGGAGACGGCCTGGAAGTCGAAGACGCTCTCGCTCATGATCCCTCCCTAGAAAGACGGCAGCATGCTACCGCCGCGGACCCCGAGGGTTTGTAGCATGGCGCCCGGCGCGCGGCTGGCCTTCCAATCGCGCGAGCTTCGAGCGCCGCCACCCCGGGGCGCGCCGCCCGGTCAGCAACTTCGGATTTCGCCCACGTTCATGGATCACCTGGCTTGCTTTACCCCGGCCGACCTGGCCGGCCGCACTCCGCCCGATTTGGGCGCTTTCCGCTGGAAGCTGCTGGCTCAGGGCGATTCATGGTTCTCCAACGCCCGCGCCAAGCTCAACGCCCACGCCAACCTGCTGCAGGAGCTGGTCTTCAAGGCCACCGTCGCGGCGGTGAACTGCGCCGGCACCGGCAATGCGCTGTCGCACATGGTGGACCTGGAGTCCAGCCCCGACTTCGTGCGCCTGCTGACCGGCCCCGACGCCCCGACCTGGGACGGCGTGCTGCTGTCCGTCGGCGGCAATGACCTGATCGCCGCCGCGCGCACGCCGGCACTGAACTGGAACGGCGAGCCCATCCCGCTGGAGCTGCGCCTGCTGCGCCGCCAGACCGAATGGGGCCCGCCGTCGGCCGGCGTCGCGCGCTACTTCTCCGAGCCCGGCTGGGCCACCTACGCCGCCTACCTGCGCGCCAACGTCAAGCACCTGCTCAGCTTGCGCGACCAGGGCCCGTCGGCCGGCAAGCCGGTCTTCATGCACTGCTACGCCGTGCCGATGCCGCGCCCGGCCGGTGCCGAGGGCAATGACGAGCTGGGCGCCAGCGGCCCCTGGCTGTTCCCGGCACTGAAGGCCTATGGCGTGCCCAGCGCCGACTGGGCGGCGGTGAGCCGCCTGATGGTCTTCCACCTGGCCCAGTTGCTGAAGAGCTTCGCGGCCGAGAAGGAGACCTTCCCCGGTCTCTTCATCTTCGACTCGACGGCCGTGCCGCTGGCCCTGGCCGCACCGGGCTCGACCGGCATCAGCGGCGACTGGCACAACGAGATCCATCTCAACCACAGCGGCTGCTTCAAGATCGCCCGCGCCTGGAGCGAGCACATCGAGATGGTGCTGGACGGCAAGCACCTGATCCAGCCCACCACCGGCCGCAAGGGCCGCGGCTCCAGCAGCGCCAACGTCTGAACCTGCGGCAGGGCCCGGCGCAGCCGGCGCCTGCCAGTTATCGGTCGACCGGCGTGAGGACGTCGCTGCGGGCCAGGTCGAGCAGGTGGCCGACCTCTTCCTTGTGTTCGACGAGGTTGCGCTGGTGCCAGCGCCGGATCCACCACATCGTGCCGGCGACGACGACGCCGAAGATGGTGATCGCCCCGAAGGCCGACAGGCCGAAGCGCGTCATGGCGGTGTAGAAGGCGCCCAGGCCCAGGATGCAGGCCTGCTCGTTGAAGTTCTGCACGGCGATGCTGCGCCCGGCGCCCATCAGGTTGTGGCCGCGGTGCTGCAGCAGCGCATTCATCGGCACAACGAGGTAGCCGCCGATGGCGCCCAGGAATACGAGGAAGGGCGCCGCCACCCAGACGTTGTGGATGACGTTCATGAAGATGACCGTCAGGCCCATCACGATGCCCAGCGGGATCACCGACGTGGCGCGGTCGAGTCGGCAGTACAGCGACGCGACGACGGCGCCGAAGGCCGTGCCGATGGCGACGACGCCCACCAGCGACGAGGCCTGCTGCGTGCCATAGCCCAGCGCCGCGGCGGCCCAGGCCAGCACGATGTAGCGCAGGTTGCCACTGACGCCCCAGAACAGGGTCGTCGTGGCCAGCGAGATCTGGCCCAGCTTGTCCTGCCACAGGCGGCTGTTGCAGGACGAGAAATCGCGCACCAGGCCGACGAAGCTGTGCGCGAACGGCTGCAGCGGCGCCGCCGTGCGCGGGATGCGCAGATTGAACAGCGCCGCCAGCACGTACAGGCCGACCAGGCTGGCGATGGCGGCGGCGGGCGGGGTGTTGATGCCGGTCTCGACCATGGGCACGTCCACCTGCAGCAGCAGGTGCGAGACGCGATCGCCGATGAGCTGCCCGCCCAGCAGCACGCCCAGGATGATGGACGTGATCGTCAGGCCCTCGATCCAGCCGTTGGCCTTGACGAGCTGGGACGGCGGCAGCAACTCGGTCAGGATGCCGTACTTGGCCGGCGAATAGGCCGCGGCGCCCAGGCCGACGATGGCGTAGGCCGCGAGCGGATGCACGCCGAACAGCATCATCAGGCAGCCCACCACCTTGATGCTGTTCGAGAAGAACATCACCTTGCCTTTCGGCACCGCGTCGGCAAAGGCGCCGACGAAGGGTGCGAGCACGACATAGAACAGCGCGAACATGGGCACCAACGCGGCGCGCTGCCACTCGGCCGCGCCGGAGGAGCGCAGCAGCTCGACGGCGGCGACGAAGAGCGCGTTATCAGCCAGCGAGCTGAAGAACTGCGCCGACATGATGGTGTAGAAGCCTCTTCTCATCGAGCTGGGCGCAATCCTGGACTCTGTCTGTTCTGAAGCCGTCCCGAGGGGGCGGCGCGGGTTTATAGCACGCCCCTAGTTTGCGGACTTTGCCCCCACAGCGGGCGCAAAATCCGCGCTCATGCCCCGTCCCATCGAAGCCCTGATCCATACCAGTGCGCTGGCGCACAACCTGGCGCGCGCCCGCGCCCAAGCCCCCAATGCCCGAGTCTGGGCGGTCGTCAAGGCCAATGCCTATGGTCATGGCATCGAGCGTGCCTTCGAGGGCCTGCGTGCCGCCGACGGTTTCGCGCTGCTCGATCTGGCCGAGGCCGAGCGCCTGCGCGCGCTGGACTGGCGCGGCCCCATCCTGTTGCTGGAAGGCGTGTTCGAGCCGCGCGACCTGGAGCTGTGCTCGCGCCTCAAGCTCTGGCACAGCGTGCACTGCGAGGAGCAGATCGACTGGCTGGCCATGCACAAGACTCATGAGCCGCACCGCGTCTTCCTCAAGTTGAACTCGGGCATGAACCGCCTCGGCTTCACGCCTGCGGCCTTCCGCGCCGCCTACGCCCGGCTGGAGGCGCTGCCGCAGGTCGACGAGATCGGCCTGATGACGCACTTCTCCGACGCCGATGCGCTGCGTTTCGGCCAGGATGGCATCGCCCACCAGCTCGCCGCCTTCGAGGCCGCGACCGAGGGCCTGGCTGGCGAGCGCACGATCGCCAACAGCGCCGCGACGCTGCGCCATCCGGCCCGCACGGCCCAGGACTGGGTGCGCGCCGGCATCATGGTCTATGGCGGTGTGCCCGACTTCCCCGAACACGACGCCGCGCACTGGGATCTGCGACCCGCGATGACGCTGCGCTCCAAGGTCATCGGCGTGCAGCAGCTCAGGCCCGGCGACTCTGTCGGCTACGGCAGCGCCTACACCTGCGAGCGTGCCGCGCGCGTGGGCATCGTCGCCTGCGGCTATGCCGATGGCTACCCGCGCCACGCCGCGACGGGCACGCCGGTGCTGGTGGATGGCCAGCGCACCCGCACGCTGGGCCGCGTATCCATGGACATGCTGGCCGTGGACCTGAGCGAGCTGCCCGGCAGCGGCTTCGGCAGCGAGGTGACGCTGTGGGGCGAAGGCCCGCACGGCAGTCGCCTGCCCATTGACGAAGTGGCCCAGTCGGCCGGCACCATCGGCTACGAGCTGATGTGCGCCGTGGCGCCCCGCGTCCCGATTCGGAATGCCTGACCTCAACTGGCAGCCGCGACCCGACGAGCTGGCGTTCGACGCCATCCGCGCCAGCGGGCCCGGTGGCCAGAACGTCAACAAGGTCAGCAACGCGGTTCACCTGCGCTTCGACATCCGCGCGTCCAGCCTGCCCGAGGCCGTCAAGGCGCGGCTGCTGAACTGGGCGGACCAGCGCATCACCTCGGATGGCGTCGTCGTCATCAAGGCCCAGGACTCGCGCAGCCTGGAACGCAACCGCGCGGATGCCGTCGCGCGTCTGATCGAACTCGTGCAGGCCGCCGCCCACGTGCCCAAGGCCCGCCGCGCGACCAAGCCGACCTATGGCTCCAAGCAGCGCCGGCTGGAAGGCAAGGCCAAGCGCAGCGGCATCAAGGCCGGGCGCAGCAACAAGTCCGAGTTCTAGGCGCCGCGAGCACGACGGCTGAACAGCAGGGGCAGAGCCGTCAGGTAGACCACGGCGGCGGTGATCCAGACGCTACCCGGCCAGGACAGCCGCGTCGCCGCGAAGGCCGCGGTGACGACCAGCGGCCCGGCGATGCCGATCAGGCTGGCGAGGCTGGCCAGCATGCCCTGCAGCTCGCCCTGGCGCTGCTCGTCCACCTGGCGCGCCAGCACGGCCTGCAGCGCCGGCAGCGTCAGCCCGCCGGCGGCGAACAGCGGCAGCAGCGCGAACGGCATCCAGGCCGCCGTGGCCATGCCCATCAGCAGGAAACCCAGGCCGTCCGCAGCCATGCCGGCCAGCAGCGCGCGGCGCTCGCCCAGCCGCGCCACCATCGGCCCGGTGACGAAAGCCTGCGAGACCGCATGCAGCCCGCCATAGCAGGCCAGCGACAGCCCCGCCACCCAGGCGCTCCAGCCGTAGCGGTCCTGGCCGTACAGGATCCACAGCGCCGCCGGCACCTGCGACACCAGGCAGACCACCGCGTACACACCCACCAGCGGCAGCAGCGGCGGCCTGCCCTGCAGGCGGTGCAGCGACGAGAAGGCGTTGAGCTTGCTGGCGTCCAGCTTCGCCGTGCGGTTCTGGTTGGATTCGGGCAGCGCCCGCCAGGCCAGACCCAAGTTCAGCGCATTCATCACCGCTGCCGCGACGAAGGGCGCGCGCAGCGACCACTCACCCAGGGCGCCGCCGATCAGCGGTCCGACGACGAAGCCCAGGCCCATGGCCGCGCCCATCTGGCCGTAGCGCTTGGCGCGGTCGGCCTCCGGGCTCACGTCGGTGATGTAGGCGGTGCCCACGGCCATGCTGGCGCCGGTGATGCCGGACAGCACGCGCCCAAGGTACAGCCAGGCCAGGCTGGGCGCCAGCGCCATCAGCAGGTAGTCGGCCGCGGCACCCGCCAGCGAGGCCAGCAGCACCGGCCGGCGGCCGAAGCGGTCGCTTAACGCGCCGAGCACCGGCGAGAACAGGAACTGCATCGCCGCGTACACGGCCAGCAGGGCACCGTAGTGAGTGCTGGTGGCGTCGGCGCCGGCCAGCTCGCGCAGCAGGCCGGGCAGGATGGGGAACACCAGGCTCATGCCCACGGCGTCCAGCAGCAAGGTCATCAGGATGACGGTCAAAGCTCGATTCACAACAGTCTCTCTATCATCGATAGAGATGCATCGTATCAAACAATCTCTATCATTGCTAGAGACATGACCTCAACCGACCGCGGCAGCCCCGCCCGACTCAACCGCGACGACGTGCTGCGCGCCGCGCTGGCCCTGCTCAACGAGGTCGGCATCGACGCCTTGAGCACGCGCAAGCTGGCCGAGCGGCTGGGCGTGCAGTCGCCCACGCTGTACTGGCATTTCAAGAGCAAGGCGGCGCTGCTGGACGCGATGGCCGAGGCCATCGTCGTGGAGAACCACGCGCAGGTGGAACCGGTGCCGGGCGCGCGCTGGCAGGACTGGCTGATGGCCAACGGCCACAGCTTCCGCGACGCGCTGCTGGCCTACCGGGACGGCGCCCGCCTGCACGCCGGCACGCGGCCCAGCCCGCTGCATTTCGATTCGATCGAGGGCCGGCTGCGCCTGCTGTGCGACGCCGGCTTCGAGCCGGGCCAGGCGACGCGGCTGATGATGTCGGTCGGCCGTTTCGTCATCGGCTGGGTGCTGGAGGAGCAGGCGGCCCAGCAGGCCGACGCGCCGCCCTCCGCCGCGGCGCAGGGACCGGATGCGAAGCACTACCCGCTGCTGGCGGCCGGCTGGGCGGCGACGCTGGGCAGTGATGCCAAGACCTTGTTCGACGGCGCGCTGCGCCTGCTGATCGACGGCGCGCAAGCCCAGCTGAAACCCTAGCCCTGCGGCCGCGTCGCGACGAACAGGCTGACCAGGCACAGCGCCATGCCGCCCATGGCCAGCGGCGTCGCCTGCCAGCCCTCCAGCACGGCCGACACGACCAACGCGAGGACCGGCACCATGACGCCGATCAGCGCCGCCTGCGCCGGGCCCTTGCGCTCGGCCAACCGGTAGTACAGCGTGAAGGCGATGACCGAGCCGAAGGCGGCCAGGTAGACCAGGCTGGCGACATAGGTCCAGCGCGTGTCGAAGCGCAGGCCGTGCCCGAGCACGACCGACATCAACAGCAGGAAGAGCGCGCCATAGCCCATGCTCCAGGCCAGCACCGGCACCAGCGGCAGGCCGCGGCGCGTGAGCACCAGCGTGAACAGGCCGCCGATGCAGGCGACGACGACGGCGAAGAAGCTCAGGCCCAGCCCCAGCGCCGCGTTCGGCCGCGCGCCGGTGGCCGCGATCTCGGGCCAGAACACCAGCGCCACGCCGAGCACCGCGCCGCTGGACGCGACGAGGAAGCGCCGCCCGACCGGCTGGCGCCAGATCAGCCACATCGCCAGCGCGTTCATGAACACCATCAGGCAGAACAGCACCGCGACCAGGCCGCTGGGCACGAAGCGCTCGGCTTCGTAGATGGACCAGTAATTGCCGGCGTACTGGATGACACCGGTCGCCAGCGCATAGCCGTGGGCGTTGCGCGGCAGCTTCAGCGAAAGGCCCTGCCAGCGCGCCAGGCCGGCCAGCATCGCCGCGGCCAGCAGGAAGCGCCAGCCGACCGAGGTCAGCGCCGGCACCGTGCTGTCGAGCTGGTAGAGGATGACGTGCCAGGTGCTGGCCCAGATCAGCACCGGGGCCAGGAACAGGAACCAGGTCGGCAGGGCGCGCGCGGGCGCTCCAGCCATCAGGCGGCGCGCTTGAATGTGGCCAGCAGCATGCCGGCCGCGACGAACAGCGAGCCGAACACGCGATTCAGCGTCTTGATGTGGCTCTCGCTCTTCAGCGCCGCCAGCACGCGCGCGGCCAGCACGGTGTAGCCGGCCATGACGACCAGGTCCGTGAAGGCCAGCGTGCAGCCAATGACGAGGTACTGCGGCGCCAGCGCGGCATGCAGGTCCAGGAACTGCGGCACGACGGCCAGCAGGAAGACCGTGCCCTTGGGGTTGACGGCGTTGATGCCCCAGCCGCGCAGCACCAACTGGCGGCGCGTGGCCTGCACGGCGGCGTCAGAAGCCGCCACCAGCGGCTTGGCCGGCGCGCGCCATTGCTGCACGCCCAGCCAGACCAGGTAGGCCACGCCGGCCCACTTCACCAGCGCAAAGCCCAGCGACGAGGCCGCGATCAGCGCGCCCAGGCCCGCGCTGACGAGGACGACCTGGGTCAGGATGCCCAGGATGAGGCCGAAGGTCATGAAGTAGCCGCGCCTGAAGCCGTGACTCAGGCCCGCGCTCATCGCCGCCACCGCACCCGCGCCGGGCGACAGGCTGATGGCCCAGGACGCCGCGAAAAAGGCCAACCATACCGAGAAATCCATGACCCGCTCCATCGAAGAACTGCAGGCCGCGAGTGTCCCACGCCCCTGCTCAGTGGGTGTCAGAGCGACTCGCTGCGCTCGGGCGGTCTGGCACCCAAGACATAACATGCCCCGATGTGGAAGGCCCTTTTCTCGCTGCCTCGCGGCGTCTGGCTGATCGGGCTGATCAGCCTCGTGAACGACAGCGCCAGCGAGATGATGTATCCGCTGATCCCGCTGTACCTGAGCAGCGTGCTGATGGCCGGCCCCAAGGTGCTGGGCCTCATCGAGGGCGTGGCGGAGGCGCTGGCCAGCCTGCTCAAGCTGTGGGCCGGCGTCATGGTGGACCGCAGCGGGCACAGCAAGCCCTGGATCGTGGCGGGCTATGGCGTCGCGGGCCTGGCGCGCCCGGCGATCGCCTTCGTCACCGGCTGGCCGACGCTGCTGGCCCTGCGCGTGGCCGACCGCATCGGCAAGGCCGTGCGCGCCGCGCCGCGCGACGCACTGCTGGCGGCCAGCATTGCGCCGACCCAGCGCGGCCTGGCCTTCGGCCTGCACCGCGCGATGGACAACAGCGGCGCCGTCATCGGCCCGCTGCTGGCCTGGGCGCTGCTGAGTGCCGGCGTGCCGCTGCAGCAGGTCTTCCTGTGGGCCCTGGTGCCCGGCGTGGCCTGCCTGCTGCTGACCGGCGCGCTGCGCGACGCGCCGCCGCCCGCCCACCCGCCGCTGCGCTTCGAGTGGACGCTGGCCGGCCTGCCGGTGCCGCTGCGGCGTTATCTGGTGGTCGTCGCGCTGTTCACGCTGGGCAACTCCAGCAACATGTTCCTGTTCCTGCGCGCCCAGCAGCTGGGCGTGGCCCAGTCACAGGTGCCGCTGCTGTGGGCCGCGGTGTCGGCGGTGGCGGCGCTGTTCTCGGTGCCGCTGGCCGCGCTGTCGGACCGCGTCGGGCGCGTGCGCCTGCTGGTGGCCGGCTATCTGGCCTATGCGGTGTTCTACGTCGGCATGGCGCAGTTCGCCGCGCCGGGCTGGCGGCTCTATGCGCTGTTCGGGCTCTACGGCATCTTCATGGCGGCGACCGAAGGCGTCGAGCGCGCGCTGCTGGCCGACCTCGCGCCGCCCGAGAAGCGCGGCACGGCCTTCGGCTGGCTCAACCTGACGATGGGCGCGACGCTGCTGCCGGCTTCGCTGCTGTTCGGCTGGTTGTGGGAGTCGATTTCCGTGCAGCTGGCCTTCGGCTTCTCGGCTGGCTGCGCGGTGGCGGCCGCCCTGCTGCTGACAGCGTGGGTACGCCCGGCCTCCACAATGCGCTGATGGCGACAAGCAAAAGCATCTACACCTGTACCGAGTGCGGCGGCACCACGCCCAAGTGGCTGGGCAAATGCCCGCACTGCAATGCCTGGAACACGCTGACCGAGAGCGCCGCCGAGCCCGCCGGCGGCGCCAAGAACCGCTACCAGTCGCTGGCCAAGAGCCAGCCGGTGGCCACGCTGTCCGAGATCGAGGCCAGCGACTTCGAGCGCACACCCACCGGCCAGGAGGAACTGGACCGCGTTCTCGGCGGCGGCATCGTCGCCGGTGGCGTGGTGTTGATCGGCGGCGACCCGGGCATCGGCAAGTCGACGCTGCTGTTGCAGGCTGTCGAGTCGCTGAGCCAGACCGTGAAGGTCTTGTACGTGACCGGCGAGGAGAGCGGCGCTCAGGTGGCGATGCGTTCGCGGCGCCTGGGCCTGTCGGGTGCCAAGGTGCGCGTGCTGGCCGAGATCAGCCTGGAGCGCATCCTCGCCACCATCGACGTCGAGGAGCCGGACTTCTGCGTCATCGATTCCATCCAGACGCTGTACTCCGAGCAGCTCAGCTCGGCCCCCGGCTCGGTCGCCCAGGTGCGCGAGTGCGCCGCCCAGCTGACGCGCACGGCCAAGGCGCGCGGTTGCTCCATCGTGCTGGTGGGCCACGTGACCAAGGAAGGCGCGCTGGCCGGCCCGCGCGTGCTGGAGCACATCGTCGACACGGTGCTGTACTTCGAGGGCGACACGCACAGCAGCTTCCGCCTCGTGCGCGCCATCAAGAACCGCTTCGGCGCCGTCAACGAGATCGGCGTGTTCGCGATGACGGAGAAGGGGCTGAAGGGCGTGGCCAACCCGAGCGCCATCTTCCTGTCCACGCACGCCGAGCCGGTGCCCGGGAGCTGTGTGCTCGTCACGCTGGAAGGCACGCGGCCGCTGCTGGTCGAGCTGCAGGCGCTGGTGGACAGCGGCGGCGTCAGCCCGCGGCGCCTTTCCGTCGGCCTGGACCGCGACCGGCTGGCGATGCTGCTGGCCGTGCTGCACCGCCATGCCGGCGTGGCCACGGGCGACCAGGATGTATTCGTCAACGCGGTGGGCGGCGTGCGCATCAGCGAGCCGGCGGCCGACCTGGCTGTGCTGCTGGCGATCCAAAGCAGCCTGCGTGGCAAGGCGCTGCCCAAGGGCTTCATCGCCTTCGGCGAGATCGGCCTGGCCGGCGAGGTGCGCCCCGCACCACGCGGCCAGGAGCGGCTGAAGGAGGCCGCCAAGCTGGGCTTCAGCGTGGCCGTCGTGCCCAAGGCCAACGCACCCAAAAAGCCCATCGAGGGGCTGACCATCCACGCCATCGAGCGCGTGGAGCAGGCCATCGAGGTACTGCGCGGCCTGGTCTGATCGCCTGCCGAAGACCGCGCCGGCCCAGCCACATCGACCACGGTCTTGGGGGGCGCGGGATAGCCTTTGTGCTGAGCCTGCCAAAGTCTGCTTAGGATGGGGGCTGAGCACCGAAGGAGGCCGCTTCATGTCCGATCCCGCCGATCTCAGGCAATTCGCCCGCACCGACTTTCTCGCCGCCCAGCACGACGCCGACTCCCTGCCCGGCTGGGTCTTCAAGCCGGTGCAGTTCAGCCAGGGCCCTGCCGGCCTGGTGTTGAACATGAGCGACGGCGGCCTGCAGGTGCTGACCAGTGCCGCCGAACCGTTGACCGAGTCCAAGTACGAGGTCGTGTTGCTGCTGGGCCGCGCCGACATGGACTCCGACGACGAGCAGGTGTCGTGGTTCAACGGCGTCGTCGAGCGCAAATGGTCGCGGCCGGTGCCACGCATGGGCATCCTGCACGGCATGTGCTTCACGGCGCGCAACTCGACGGCCGAGCAATTCCTCGCCGGCCACCACGCCGCGCTCGAGTCCGGCCAATGGGTGCGCTGCGTGCTGCTGAAGGTGCCGGGGTGATGAGCCCCTCGTCCAGGCTCGCACCGCTGGACGCGGGCGTGCCTGGCCGGTCTCCCTAGGGGACGGCGATGCCCGCGGCATCGAGCCGCGAGCATCGCCAGCGCGGACCGGCTTGGGAGCGGCCCGCCGCTCGGCCCGCAACAGCCGTGGCAGGATGCCGGCCATGAGCGCCCTGCCCGAACCGCCCTACTACGCCGTCATCTTCACCAGCCAGCGCACGGCTACCGACCACGGCTATGGCGACATGGCCGACCGCATGGTTGCGCTGGCGGCCGAGCAGCCGGGTTATCTGGGCGTGGAGAGCACACGGGGGGAGGATGGCCTGGGCATCACGGTGTCCTACTGGCGCAGCCCCGAGGACATCGCCGCCTGGCGCCGCCACGCCGAGCACAAGATCGCTCGCGACACCGGCCGCAGCGACTGGTACGAGCACTACACGTTGCGCATCGCCAAGGTCGAGCGGGCCTACGCCTGGGCACGCGAGGACGGCGTTCGGGACCCGCAGTCATGAACCCATGGATTGGTGCGGGCCTCGCGCTGCTGGCGCTGATCCTCGGCGGCGCGCTGCTCGGCTGGCAGGGCGCCATCTTCGCGACGACGGGCATCGTCTTCTGGCTGCTGCTGCAGATCTCGCGGCTGATGCGCGTCATGAAGACGGCCGGCGCCGCGCCGCTGGGCTCGGTGGCCAATGCGGTGATGCTGGCGTCCAAACTGCACACCGGCATGAAGCTCGTCGACCTGATCTCGCTGGCCGGCAGCCTGGGCGTCAAGCAGGCGCCCGAGACCTTTGCCTGGCGCGACGCCGGTGGCGATGCGGTCGAGGTGGTGCTGAAGAAAGGCAAGCTCGCCGAGTGGCGGCTGATACGTTCGGACGGCTCTTCGTAAAATCGCCGGTTTTCACCCCTGCACCTGGAGTTCCCGATGGTTCCCGCCCCCCTGCATGACCGCGACGGCAAGATCTGGATGGATGGCGAGCTCGTCGACTGGCGCGACGCCAAGATCCACGTGCTGACCCACACCCTGCACTACGGCTGCGGCGCCTTCGAGGGCGTGCGCGCCTACGACACGGTCAACGGCACGGCCATCTTCCGCCTGCAGGAGCACACCACCCGCCTGTTCAACAGCGGCAAGATCCTGCGCATGAAGATCCCCTTCACGCCCGAGCAGGTCAACGAGGCCCAGCGCGCCGTCGTCAAGGCCAACGGCCTGAAGAGCGCCTACATCCGCCCGCTGATCTGGATCGGCTCCGAGAAGCTGGGCGTCAGCCCCAAGGGCAACCAGGTGCACCTGATGGTGGCCGCGTGGAGCTGGGGCGCCTACCTGGGCGAAGAGGGCCTGAAGCGCGGCATCCGCGTCAAGACCAGCTCCTACACGCGCCACCACGTCAACATCACGATGACGCAGGCCAAGACGGTGTCCAACTACACCAACTCCATCCTGGCCAACATGGAAGCCACCGACGACGGCTATGACGAGGCGCTGCTGCTGGACGCGTCGGGCTTCGTGTCCGAAGGCGCGGGCGAGAACCTGTTCGTCATCAAGGGCGGCGTCGTCTACACGCCCGACCTGTCGGCCGGTGCGCTCAACGGCATCACCCGCAACACCATCTTCTCGATCTGCCAGGACCTGGGCCTGAAGCTGGTCGAGAAGCGCATCACGCGCGACGAGGTCTACATCTGCGACGAGGCCTTCTTCACCGGCACCGCCGCCGAGGTGACGCCCATCCGCGAGCTGGACCGCATCGAGATCGGCTCGGGCTCGCGTGGACCCATCACCGAGAAGATCCAGTCGGCCTTCTTCGACATCGTCAATGGCCGCAACCCGAAGTACGCCGAATGGCTCACCGCCTGCTGATCGACGTCTGAGAGCAAAGAACATGAGCACGATCCAAGCCCCCGCCACCGTCGAAGTCACGGCCCAGGACTGCAACGACAACGGCACCGTCTTCTGCCCCAACCCCAAGATGGCGCTGTGGAGCACCCACCCCAAGGTCTTCATCGACCTGACCCATGGCGGCCAGGGCCAGTGCCCCTACTGCGGCACGGCCTACAAGCTCAAGGCCGGCGAGGTGCTCGGCGGCGGGCACTGAGCGGCTGAGCCGCCGAACCGCTAGCGCGTCAGACCGCCAGCCGGCGCCCGGGCGCTGCGGCGCTGGGTGTGCAGATCGGCCTCCAGCGCACGCTCGGTGGCTGACAGCGGCCTCACGACACCCATCGCCAGCGCGCTCTGGTCGAGGTTCTGGCCCCACGTCAGGCCGGCGCGCAGCTGCAGCGGTGCGGCCAGCGCGTCGGTGAACCCGGCGGGCAGCCAGGGCATGGTCTGCGACAGCACCAGCGCCACGCGCGGCTTGATGGCCGGGTCGCCGACGCGGCCGCGCTGGCCCCAGGTGACGCTCAGGTCGGCGCTCGAACCGCTCAAGTACTGCTGCGTGACGGCGACGTCCCGCAGCACGCCGTGGCGCAGCTGCATCAGCGCCTCCTCGGCCAGCATCGCCGCGTCCTCGCGCGGCACGCTCTGGCCGGTGGGCCAGGAGTAGCAGTAGTCGTCGGTGACCCGGTCGTTGCTGAAGAAGCGCGTGATGTCGGCCGGCTGGTAGCCGCGCATCGTCGCCGTTGACGATGCGCCGAAGAACTGCACGCGGCCCAGGTCCACCATCTCCTGCGAATAGAAGGGCAACTGCGCGCGCAGTTGCTCCGACGCGGTGTTGGCCGGCGTGGCCTCGTAGACGCGCAGGCTGCCGTTGAGCAGCAGGTGGGTGCGCGGCGGCAGGAAGTCGTTGGCGTGGGTCAGCTCGTGGTACAGCAGGCGACCCAGCGCCGGGATCAACGCGGCGCTGTCGCGGGAGCCGCGGTCCAGCAAGGCGCTGCGCCCGCCGGCCGACTTGTTGCCCTGCACGTAGCGCCACAGCATGGTGTAGGCGAGGTCGTTGCCATAGTCGCTGCGCGGGTCGGGCGCCTCGCTGACGGTGTCGCGCTCGGCGGGCGTCTGCCAGAGGTAGTCGGCGTCCAGGTAGATGGCACCGGTGGCGCTCCAGTAGAAGGCCGGCCGCACCTTGCCGCCGATGACGATGCCGGTCGTCGCGTTGAGCAGGCGGCGGAAGTCGCCGTTGACGTCCTGCTCGCGCAGGAAGGCCTCGAAGCGCTGGCCCATCCAGTCGTTGGACACCAGCACCCGCGCCATGACCTGCTCCACGGTCGGCAGGTCGCCGCGCGTCTCCGTGCCCAGCAGCTGCAGGCGGCCCAGCGTGCAGAGCGTGGCGTTGTTGAGGGCCGGCGTGTAGATGCAGTCGCGCAGCTCCGCGGCATGCGGGCCGTTCGCCAGGTAGGGGTAGACGCGGGACGACGGGTTGCTGGCATCGAACAGCGCCGAGGCTCCGGCCGCGGGCGCGACCTGCACGAGCAGCCTGAACTCCTGGCTGAAGCTGCGGCCGTCGGCCAGCGTGACGTCGGCGCGCAGGCGCAGCACGGCGTCTTCGAACACGGTCGGCGCGGTGAAGATGACGCGCCACTGGCTGCTGTCGCCCAGTGCCACGTCGGGCCCGTCGACGCGGCTCCAGTGCACGCGGGCCAGCGGGTAGTCGGATGCGGCCAGGCCATCCACCCAGGCCCGCAGCGAGGTCTGGCCACCGGACCAGACCGAGGGCTCGCCGCGCACCACCAGCGCCGCCGCGTCGGGCGCGTTGGCCGTCAGCTCGGCCTGGCCGCTGTAGCTGGCGCCCTTGGCGTCGGTGAAGTCGACGCTGAAGGCATAGCGGCCCGCGGCAGCCGGCGCCACGCTGAGCGCCTGCGAGCGCGCCGAGCTGAGGGCCAGCGCGGCGCCGCCGGTCTGGCGCCACTGCACCGTGTCCAGCCGCGACCCCGGGCAGGCCAGCACGGCGACTTCCTGGTTGCGCCCGGCCGCCATCGCGGTGGGTAGCGCCAGGCGTGCCACGGAACCCGTCAGGCATTGCGGGCCCAACGGTGGCACGGTCGTTGGACCGGGCGCGGGGGCTGGCGCCGAATCGCCACCTCCGCCGCCACCACCGCAGGCGGCCAGCAACAGGCAAAGCAACAGAGGAGCGGCGGTTTTCAGCAGGGTCATCGTCGTCGGGTTGGCAGCGGTCTTGGCGGCGGCAATGTAGCGCGCCGGCCAGCGCGGATCAGGCATCCGGCGCCGGTAGTTTTTACGCTGCCCACCCTGCACCGCGCATGCAGGCAACCCGGCCGGGCAACTTCCTACAATCGCGCCATGCCCCGCTCCGCTGCCCAGACCGCCGCCCTGCTTGCTTCGCCCGACGACACCGAGGCCCAGTTCTACGAGGCCTTGCAGCACGCCGACCTCGACCGCCTGATGGCCCTGTGGGCCGATGACGAGGAAGTCGCCTGCGTGCACCCGGGCGGCCCGCGCATCGTCGGCCTGCCGGCCATCCGCGCGGCCTTCGAGGCGGTGTTCCAGCGCGGCAGCATCAACGTCCATCCCGAGCGCGTGCGCCGCCTACACAGCGGCGACTGCGCCATCCACCACGTGCTGGAGCGCGTGCAACTGCATGCCGAAGGCAAGGAAGCCACGCCAACGGCCTGGGTCATCGCCACCAACGTCTACCTGAAGACGGCCCTGGGCTGGCGCCTGGTGCTGCACCATGCCAGCCCCGGCAGCGCGGGCGACGTCCAGGAACTGGTGGCCGACGCCGGCACGCTTCACTAGGAGTACCGCGCGATGCAGTACCGCGCGCCTCGCTGGCTGCCCGGCGGCCACGCCCAGACCATCTGGCCCGCCCTATTCAGCCGCCAGCACGATGGCCCGCCACCGCGCTGGACGCGCGAGCGCTGGGACACGCCGGACAGAGATTTCATCGACGTCGACTTCCTCGATGGCGCACCGCCGGATGCGCCGCTGTTCGTGCTCTTTCACGGCCTGGAGGGCGACCGCACCAGCCACTCCAGCGTCGCCTTCGCCAGCGCCGCCCGCGCGCGTGGCTGGGCGATGGCACTGCCCCACTTCCGCGGCTGCTCCGGCGAGCTGAACCGCGGCCCACGGGCCTATCACTCGGGCGACTACGAGGAGGTGGGCTGGATCCTGCAGCGCCTGCGCGAACGCCACGGCCGCCCGCTCATCGTTGCCGGCGTGTCGCTGGGCGGCAATGCGCTGATGCGCTGGGCCGAGGAGGCCGGCGCGACGGCCGCGCAGACGGCCCGGTCCGTCTGCTCGATCTGCTCGCCCATCGACCTCGCCGCCGCGGGCGCCGCCATCGACCGTGGCTTCAACAAGCAGGTCTACGCGCGCCGCTTCCTGCGCACCATGATCCCGAAGGCGCTGCGCAAGCTGCAGCAGCACCCCGGCCTCTTTGACGGCGACCGGCTCCAGCGGGCCTCGACCATCTACGAGTTCGACAACCTCTTCACCGCGCCGCTGCACGGCTTCCGCAACACCGAGGACTATTGGACGCGCGCCGCGGCCAAGCCGCATCTGCACCGCATCCGCATCCCGGCCCTGGTGCTGAACGCGCGCAACGACCCCTTCGTGCCGGCGCACAGCCTGCCCAATGCCGCTGAAGTGGGTGCTTATGTGACACTCTGGCAACCCGGCCATGGCGGCCACGTCGGCTTCCCCGCCGGCCGCCTGCCGGGCCATCTGCTGACCATGCCCGAGCAGGTCTGCGACTGGCTGTGGAGACAACGCTGATGGATGACATCGTTCAGGCGGCGCTCAAGAAGTGGCCCAACGTGCCCCATTGCTACGGCTGGCTGGCGCTGGATGCCCGCGGCGACTGGTACATGCGCGATGAGCGCATCCAGCACGCCGGCCCCTTCCCGCGCGTGAAGGGCAGCCGCATCAACCACGACAAGCTGCTCGCCTTCATCTCGCGCAACTACGACAGCGACGAGCGCGGCGCCTGGTTCTTCCAGAACGGCCCGCAGCGCGTCTACGTGGAGCTGGAGTGCACGCCCTGGGTTTGGCGGCTGCAGCCCGACGGCAGCGTGCTCAGCCACACCGGCCAGGCCGCCGTCGTCGAGTCGGCCTGGCTGGACGAGGCCGGCCACCTCTATCTGCTGACCGACCTGGGCCTGGGCCTCGTGCACACGCAGGACATGGGCCTCGCGGCCGAGGCCGTCGAGGCCGGGCGCTGGACGCCGCAGGACTGCATCGCCGCCAAGCTGCCGGCCCTGTACCGCTACCAGCGCCGCCCCCATCCCTGATCCAGCCGGGCGCAAAAAAGCCCGCTCGCGGCGGGCTTGCTGGCAAAGAGCGCTGGGCTCAGTTCGCGGGCTGGCAAAGAGCGCTGGGCTCAGTTCGCGGCCGAGGCGGCCGGCGCCGGCATCTTCGGCTCGTCGAACTTGGCGCCGCCGTGGTTGGCCATGTAGACCACGGCGCGGGCGACCTCGAAGTCGCTGAAATCGCCACCGCCCTGCGGGCCCATATTGCCCTTGCCCGTCAGCGCCGAATGCACCAGCGCGTCGAAGCCGCTCTTGATGCGCGGCCCCCAGGCGGCGGCATCGCCGAACTTGGGCGCGCCAGCCATACCGGTGGCGTGGCAGGCCGAGCACTGGGCCTGGAAGACCTGCTCGCCCGTCTTCATCGCGGCGGCGTCGTTGACGTCCTTGACCTCGACATGCGCGACCGGCGCGATGCGCGACGCGACGGCTTGAGCCTCCAGCGCGCCCGTGCCGGCAGCCGGCTTGGTGTCGGTGCTCACGTAGTTGGCCAGCAGGATGATGACGATGACCGGCACCACGAAGGCGAACAGCACGGCCCAGGCGAGCTGCTTGGGAGTCTTGATCGGCCCGGTGTGGGCATCGTCGTGGTCGTGATCGTGGCTGGCGGTCATGGATTCCTCTTGTTGGCCTCGTCGGTCCTCGTGGGTTTCTTGCACGCCGCACAGGGCGCGACGCAAAAAACCGGCGAATTATAGGCGGCGCCCGACGCCCTCCTCGGGCCCCAGATCCCAACCGGGCGCACCAGACACAAGCCATGCAAGTCAACGACGTGCATGGCTTTTCTACTTCCGGCCTCACTGGGAGCAGCTTCGATCCATCGGCCGGCTGCGTCGGCGACGCTCAACGACGACCGATGGGCATTTGCCGCCGGCCGCACAGGCCGACACGCCTCGCTTCAAAGCTTCAGCTGCCCATGCACGCCCTCGTCGACGCGTTGCGCGGTGATGGCGCCGAACAGCATCTTGATGCCCGTGATGGCGGCGCCGTGGCGGTTGTCCCAGTATTCGCCGCTGACGGGGTCGACGCGCAGCAGGCTGATGCGGGGGTCGTCCTCGCCCTCGGTGAACCAGGCGCGCAGCTTGGGGCTCCAAAGCCGGTGGATGGTGGCCTTGTCGCTCACTTCGGCGGCCGTGCCGTCGAGTTTCAGGTGGCCGCCGTTGTCGCTCTCCTTGAAGAACAACGTGACGCGCGGGTCGCGGTCGAGCTCGATGTTCTTCAGGCTGTCGACCTCGGTGAAGAACCACAGCTGGCCGCTGTCCTCGACCTCAATGACGGTCATCGGCCGGGCATGCAGCTGCGTACCCATGCCAAGGGTGCAGAAGAAGCAGCTGTTGCCGGGTTTGACGAGGTCGGCGATCTTTTGCGCGGCGGCAGGGCCGCTCAGGTTTTCGTCGGGCTGGACGTTGTCGGATGCGCCCAGGCGGCTGGCGTCTTGCATGTCGGCTCCTTGACGATGGCTTGGCCTCGCAGCGTAGGCAACCCGGCGGGCCGCGCGTGTCGGCCCCAAGGCGGGGCGGCTGTCGGAAAACATCCATGCCGAACGGATCCGAGGGTGACCTCTTCTCCTACAGCAGCTTCGGCCATGGCCGACGAGCGTCGGGCCGGCGGTTGCCTAAATTGAGCATCCATGGGCCCGCGCGCCAAGTGCCGTGGCCTGAACGGTCCGTCAACCCACGCAAAGGAGTCACCGCCATGCGCCCTGCCCAACGATTCATGAGTCTCACGTTGCTGGTTGCGATGAGTGCGTTCGCCGCGCAGGCCCACGCCCGCTCGGACGCCTCGTTCATGAAGGAGGCCGCGCACGCCGGCGCCGCCGAGATCGAGGCCAGCAAGCTCGCCACCACCAAGGCCAAGAACGCCGACGTGAAGTCCTTTGCCGACACGATGATCGCCGACCACACCAAGGTCGCCGACGAGCTCAAGGCGCTGGCCGCGACCAAGAACGTGAAGCTCCCCGACGGTCCGTCGATCAAGCAGAAGTCCGAGCTCAAGCTCATCGACTCCGGCGACAACGACAAGTTCGACGAGCGCTACGCCAAGACCTTCGGCGTGAAGGCGCACCAGGACACCATCAAGCTGTTCGAGGACGCATCCAAGAACGCCAAGGACGCCGAGGTGAAGGCCTGGGCGGAGAAGACGCTGCCCGGCCTGAGGCACCATCTGGAAATGGCGCAGGCGCTCAGCGTCGCGCCGAAGAAGTAGCGCCCGGTCGCGCGGTCGGAGCGCCTGTGCGCCTGGTCCGCGCGGCCCCTCTTCAGTGAGGTCCGCCATGTCGTTCCATGCTCTCACACCCTACCAATACCCGCTGACCGTCGTCGCCTCGGTGGCGATGGCCCTGTTGACCGCCTGCCGTCAGGAACTGCCGCAGCCGCCGCTGCCGTCGACCGATCCCAGCGCGCAGGCGACGCCCAGCGCCGACCTGCGCGGCGCATCGGACGGCCCGGGTGCCGCACCGGCCGTGGGCGCGATGACCTCGGGCGACCAGGCCACCGGCGGTGCGCACTCCGGCGCGATGCAGCCCAGCGGCGGCGACGGCAGGGCCGCGGCCTCCGCGCCCAGCTTCCCGCCGGCCTCGGCGCCCGCATCGGCGCCGGCCTCGAGCCCGATACGCTGAGGCGGAACGGCGCCTCAGGCGCCAACGTGCCGCGTGAGCCCGTCCACAAGCGCGTCGAATACGGCGCGGCAGGGCGCGCTCTGGCGCAGGTCCTCGTGCATCGCGATCCAGGTCTCCAGCGGCCAGCCGAACTGCTCGGGAAGCAGCCGCTCCAGTGCCGGCGCCCGCCGCGCCAGCGCCACCTGGCAAAAGCCGATGCCGGCGCCCGCGCGGATCAGCGCGAGCTGGGCCAGGTCGGAATCGCAACGCAGCGCAAAGTTGTCGCGGCCGATGCCGGTCAGGCGCTTGGCGGCGGCACGGATGAACGGCGTCATCGTGTCGAAACCGATCAGCGTGTGGCCGCGCAGCTCGGCCAGCGTCGCCGGCCGGCCATGGCGATCAAGATAGTCCGGGTGTGCGAACCAGCCCAGCTCAATGGCGCCGACACGCCGCGCGATGAGCTGGCCCTGCTCGGGCGGCGTCATGCGCACGGCGATGTCGGCTTCGCGGCGCAGCAGGTCCTGCAACTGGTTGCTCAGCGCCAGCTCCAGCACCAGGCCGGGGTGGCGTTCGCGCAGCTCGGCAACGATGCCGGCCAGTACCTCGACGCCGATGACCTCGCTGGCCGTCACGCGCACGGTGCCGCTGACCTCGCCGTGCGCGCCGCTGCTGGCTGCGCGCTGCAGCGCGGCGGCGGCCGCTTCCATCTGCTCGGCGTGGCCACGCAGCGCCAGCGCCGCCTCGGTCGGCAACAGGCCGGTGGGCGAGCGCGTGAACAGCGGCTGGGCCAGGACGGCCTCCAGCGCGGCGACATGGCGGCCCACGGTCGGCTGGGTCAGGCCCAGGCCCCGGGCGGCGCCGGACAGCGAGCCCTCGCGCAGCACGCTCAGGAAGGTGTGCAGCAACTCCCAGGGCAAGGTCGACGCCATGCATAAATGTATAACCGTACCGACATCTTCTGCAATTCCCAAATAGCCTGCCGGCTTTCAGAATCCATTCCATCAACTTCTGGAGAGCAGCGATGGAAAGCAGCAAGACGGTTCTGGTGCTCGGCGCGAGCGGCGGCATTGGCGGCGAGGTGGCACGGCAGTTGCGCGATGCCGGCTGGCACGTGAAGGGACTCAAGCGCGGCCTGGCCGCGGCGAACGAACTGCGCGACGGCATCCACTGGCTGCGCGGCGACGCGCTGAACGCGACCGATGTGGCCCAGGCAGCCCAGGGCTGCGGCGTCATCGTGCATGCCGTCAACCCGCCCGGCTACCGCGACTGGGACCGCCTGGTGCTGCCGATGCTGGAGCACAGCATTGCGGCAGCGCGGGCGAACGGCGCAACGCTGGTCTTGCCCGGCACGGTCTACAACTTCGGGCCAGACGCCTTCCCGCTGCTGCGCGAGGACTCGCCGCAGCGCCCGGTCACGCGCAAGGGCGCGATCCGCGTCGACATGGAGGCGCGGCTGCACGCGGCCAGCGAGGCCGGCGTGCGCGTCATCATCGTGCGAGCCGGCGACTTCTTCGGCCTGCAGACCGGCAACAGCTGGTTTGCACAGGGCCTCATCAAGCCGGGCAAGCCGGTGACGGCGATCAGCAATCCGGCCGCCAAGGGCGTGGGCCACCAATGGAGCTATCTGCCCGACGTGGCACGCACCATGGTCGAGCTGCTGGCCCGGCGCGACACGCTGCCCGCCTTCGCGAGCTTCCACATGGCGGGCCACTGGGACGCCGACGGCCGGCAGATGGCCGAGGCCATCCAGCGCGTCGTCGCCCGCCGCAGCGGCAAGCCACCGCGCATCTCCGCCTTCCCCTGGTGGCTGCTGACGCTGGCCGCGCCCTTCGTGACGACCTTCAAGGAGATGGGCGAAATGCGCTACCTGTGGCAGCAGCCGGTGCGCATGGACAACGCCCGCCTCGTCGCCACGCTGGGCCGCGAGCCGCACACGCCGCTGGACGAAGCGGTGGAAACCGCGCTGATCGGACTGGGCTGCCTGCCGGAGCAGACCGCCCAGCCGGCACCGGCACACTGATCGTCCGCACGGCGCGAGGAAGTCCGGCGGCTGCAAGCCAGCACTGCCGGTGCTGTCAACGGGCCGCTGGTCATAATCCCCTCACCCCTTTTACGCCGTGCCGATGCCATGACTTACTGTGTCGCGATGCGCCTGCGTTCAGGCCTGCTGTTTGCCTCAGACACGCGCACGAACGCGGGCGTCGACCACATTGCGAGCTTTCGCAAGATGTACCAGTTCCAGATCCCGCACCTGCGCGAGATCTGCATCCTGACCGCGGGCAACCTGGCCACGACGCAGTCCGTCATGTCGCTGATGAACGCGCGGCTGAAGAGCGACGGCGAGCACCTGCTCAACGTGCCCAGCCTCTACGACGCGGCCGTGCTGCTGGGGCGCACGCTGAAGGAAATCGTCGAGCGCGACACCGACGGCGGCACGCAGAACCAGCATGTGGACTTCGGTGCCAACTTCCTGCTGGGCGGCCAGATCAAGGGCGAAGGCCCGCGGCTCTTCCACATCTACCCGCAGGGCAACTTCATCGAGTCCACCGAGGACACGCCCTACTTCCAGATCGGCGAGAGCAAGTACGGCAAGCCCATCATCGACCGCGTCGTCCGCTACGAGACCACCAGCCTCGTCGAGGCAGCCAAGTGCACGCTGGTCAGCTTCGACTCGACCATCCAGTCCAACCTGTCGGTGGGTCTGCCCATCGACATGCTGATGCTGCGCGCCAACCAGTTCGAGCAGGCCATGAAGCCGCCGCACCGCATCGGCCGCGACGACCCCTATTTCCTGGCGCTGCGCACCGGCTGGAGCGCCGGCCTGCGCAAGGTGTTCGACGAACTGCCCAACGAGCCTTGGTTCGACGCCTGAAATGGAGCCCCTCGCCCGCGGGTACGCGGTCGGCCCCCCAAGGGGACGGCGATGTTCATGCGGCATCGGGCCGTATGCACATCGCCTGCGGGCCGGCTTGGCGAACTGGAGTCGGACACAAGCAGTCCCTGCGGACTGCTTGTGCCTACGGAAGGCCCGGCGCTCGGCCCGAAGTTCAAGCGCCGCGGCGGGGCCTGAGCCGATTCAGATCGGCCCGAGCACTCGCATCGAATAGTCCACGGCCCTGACGTCCTTGGTCAGCCGGCCGATGGAGATGCGGTCCACGCCGGTCGCGGCAATCCAGCGCAGCTGATCCAGCGCGACGCCGCCCGACACCTCCAGCAAGGCACGGCCCACGTTGACGGCCACGGCCTCGCGCATCATGGCCTCGCTGAAGTTGTCCAGCAGCACGCTCACGGCGCCGGCATTCAGCGCCTCATGCAGTTGCTCGATGGTCTCGACTTCGATTTGGATGTCCACACCGGCGTTCAAAGCCTGCGCCTCGCGCAGCGCCTGGCCGACCCCACCTGCAGCAGCGATGTGGTTCTCCTTGATCAGGATGCCCGCGTACAGCGCCAGGCGCTGGTTCTGCCCGCCGCCGACTCGCACCGCGTACTTCTGCGCCAGGCGCAGGCCGGGGAGGGTCTTGCGCGTGTCCAGGATGGCGCAGCCCTTGGCGTTGGGACTGGCGCCGGCCACCGCGTCGACATGGGCGCGCGTGATCGTCGCCGTGCCCGACAACAGCTGCAGGAAGTTCAGCGCCGGCCGCTCGGCCGACAGCAGCGCGCGGCCATCGGCCTCGATGCGGCAGACGATGCTGTCCGCCACCATCGGTGCACCTTCGTCGTAGAACCAGTCGATGCGGCTCGCCGCATCGAGCACGGCGAACACGCCGTCGAACCAGTCGCGCCCGCACAGCACGGCCGCCTCGCGCACCCGCACCTGGGCGGCCACACGCCGGCCCGCAGGCACCAGCTGGGCCGTCCAGTCGCAGCGGCCGACGTCCTCGGCCAGGGCCTCGCGAATGTTGCGCTCGCGCGCGCCGTCCAAGGTCTCGTTTTCAAACATCACTCGGCCGGCCCCACCGTCAGCGTGATTTCGCCCAGGCCCTCGATGCGGCCGACCAGCACATCGCCCGGTACCACGGCACCCACGCCGGCCGGCGTGCCCGTGTAGATCAGGTCGCCCGGATGCAAGCGGTACAGGTGGGAGAGGTTGGAGACGACTTCGGCCTGGTTCCAGATCATGTCGGCCAGGTCGCCATGCTGCTTCTCGACGCCGTTCACGCTCAGCGTGATGGCGCCCTTCTCCAGCAGGCCGACATCGGCCACGCGGGTGATGTCGGTCAGGATGGCCGATTGGTCAAAGCCCTTGGCCGTGTCCCAAGGCTTGCCGGCGGCCTTGGCTGCCGCCTGCAGGTCGCGTCGCGTCATGTCCAGGCCCGCGGCATAGCCCCAGATGGCGGCCTTGGCGGCCTCCGGCGTGACCTTGAACACCGGCGCACCGATGGCGATCACCAGCTCCATTTCGTAGTGGTAGTTCTGGGTCTCGGTCGGATAGGCCACCGTCGAGCCCGACGGCGTCAGCGCGCTGGCGGGCTTGGTGAAATAGAACGGCGGCTCGCGCGTCGGGTCGGCGCCCATCTCGCGGGCATGATCGGCATAGTTGCGGCCGACGCAGAAGATGCGGCTCACCGCATAACGGGCGTCCGTGCCGCGCACGGCGGCGCTGGGAATCTCGGCCGCAGGAAAGACGAAATTGCTCATGGCATGGCTTCGACATTGGAGGGACGGCGCACAGCATACTGGGCTGGCCATCGCACTGGTGTTGCTGACGCTGATGACCGGCTGCGCGACGCGTGGCACGGTCGCAGCCGTCGGCATCGACCGCGATGGCGCCCTGCCCAATCCGCCGGCCGACCTGGCCAAGGTGCCCGACGCCGCGCCGCGCGTCGAGGCCATCCGCAACGGCGGCCCCAACAAGCCCTATGAGGTGCTGGGCGAGCGCTATGAGCCCATCACCGGCGATGCGCCCTACGCCGACCGCGGCCTTGCCTCCTGGTACGGCAGGAAGTTCCACGGCCGGCCCACGGCCAGCGGCGAGGTCTACAACATGTATGCGATGACGGCCGCGCACGCGACGCTGCCCATTCCCAGCTATGCGCGAGTGCGCAACCCGGCCAACGGCCGCGAGGTCATCGTGCGCATCAACGATCGCGGCCCCTTCCACAAGGGCCGCATCATCGATCTCAGCTACACCGCCGCCCTCAAGCTCGACCTGCTGCGCGGCGTCGCACCCGTGGAGGTGCAGCGCATCACCTACGCCGAGATCCGCGCCGGGGCGTGGCAGAAACCGGTCAACGAACCCGCCCCCGTCTTCGTGCCCGACACGCCGCCCGGCGCACCGCAGCGCGAGACGACGGCGGTGGTCGCTGCGACGGCGGCGACCGGGCAGAACTACTGGCTGCAGTTCGGCGCCTTCGCCAAGCTCGACGGCGCCGAGGCCCTGCGCCAGCGCGTCGCCGAGGCCGACCTGACCCTGCTGCCGCTGCTGACCGTCGTGCGCGAAGGCGGCCTGCACCGGCTGCGCGCCGGTCCCTTCCCGAGCGCCGACGAGGCGCGCGCCACGGCTGCGCGGCTGCGCGACGAGGGCGGGCTCGAATCCAGCCTGATCGAGAAACGCTAACGCCCGCCGGCTACATCCAGCAGCGCGCCTACCGTGTAGCTGGCTGCGTCCGACAGCAGCCAGGCGATGGCCTCGGCCACCTCGTCGGCCCGGCCCAGGCGCTGGATGGGGATGGACGCGGCGGCGCCGGCCGCGTCCATGCCGCTTTGGGCGTGGATGTCCGTCTCGATGATGCCGGGCCGCACCGCGTTGACGCGGATGCCCTCGCCGATCAGCTCGCGCGCCAGGCCCTTGGTCAGCGTGTCGACGGCGCCCTTGGTGGCGGCGTAGTCCACGTAGATGCCGGCCGAGCCAAACTCGGCCGCGCGTGAACTGAGGTTGACGATGGCGCCGCCCGCGCCGCCGTGGGCCGTGCTCATGCGCCGCGCGGCCTGCTGGCAGCACAGCAGCGTGCCCATCACGTTGACGTCGAAGAGGCGGCGCCAGCGCGCCATGTCCATGTCCTGCAGGCGCGCGGCGGGCGCGACGACGCCGGCGCTGTTGACCAGGCCTGCCAACCTCGCCCCAGGCTCGCCGGCCGCGTCCAGGCGCTCGAACATCTCGGCCACCTGGGCCGGGTCGGCCACGTCGGCCTGCAGGGTCAGCGCGCGCCGGCCGAGTCCATGCAGTCTCGCTGCCAGCGCTTCGGCCGCGGCGCTATCCTGCGCGAAGTTGATGGCCACGTCCCAGCCGGCCTTGGCGCAGCACAGCGCCGTGGCGGCACCGATGCCACGCGAGCCTCCGGTGATCAAGACCCAAGCCGTCATGCGCGGCATTGTGGCGTTGTCGGAGAAGATGCTCGCCCTGCTCCACCCCCCGCATGGAATTCCTCGACGTCCCGACGGTCCTCAAGGTCAGCGCCCTCTTCAACCTGATGGCGGCGCTGGCCTGGCTGACGCTCGCCCAGGCCTTCCGCATCGCGCCGCGCGCCGGCCGGCTGATGGCGGCGGGTCATCTGGTGCGCATCGTCTCGCAGGGCTGTGGCGACTGCACGGCCGGCTGGCCCGCGCTGCTGCGTCAGGCCCTGCCCGAGTTCGGCCTGCTGGCCTGCGCAGTGCTGCTGCTGCTGGCGCTGCGGCGCATGCTGCGCAGCCGGCTGCGTCTGCGCCACATCGCCTGGGTCAGTGGCATCGGCGCGTTCGCCATTGCGGCCGGCCTGGCCAGTGGCTCGGGCCTGGCGCCGCAGCTGGCCAGCGCCCTCAGCGTCACACTGCTGTCGGCGCTGGCCGTGCGCGAGGTCGTGCGTGGCATCGGCGGTCGGCTCTCGCCGATCATCACGGCCTGCACGACGCTGCCCTTCGCGGCACTGGTCGCACTGAGCCTGGCCCACACGGCCGAGCTGCTGCTCGTGCCCGGCTGGGACGACCACATCCTCAGCGGCGAGCTGCCGACGCCGGCGCGCGCCGTGCTGTGGTTCGTCGTCACGGCCGGCATCACGCTGAGCCTGATCGCGCTGATGATCTGGCGCCTCATCACGCGCATCCAGCACCTCACCTACCGCGACCCGCTGACCGGCGCGATGAACCGCCGCGCCTTCGAGCAGGCACTGATCGGGGCGCAAGCCCAGCTGCAGCGCGGCCACGGCTTCGCGCTGGCGATGATCGACATCGACCACTTCAAGCGCATCAACGACGAGCACGGCCACCAGGCCGGCGACGCGGCATTGCAGCACTGCGTGCGCATCTGGCAGGCGGGCCTGCGCGAGGTGGATCGCCTGGGCCGCATCGGCGGCGAGGAGTTCTGCGCGCTGCTGCCGCTAGGCGCGCCGGCCGACCTGTCCACGGCGGCCACCGTCGCAGAGCGGCTGCGCAGCAGCCTGGCGGCCCAGCCGCTGCGCTGGAAGGACACGGAGCTGGCCCTGTCCGCGAGCTTCGGCGTGGCCCTGCCGGTGACAAGCGACGCCGCGGGTGAAATCGGCCTGGCGCGCGCCGATGCCGAGCTCTACCGCGCCAAGGCCGAGGGCCGCAACCGCGTCTGCGTGGCGGCGGACCTGACCGGGATGGCCGGCGCATGATCACCGCCGCCCAGACGCAGACGCTGCTTGCCGCCATCATTCTGGTGGCCGCCCTGGCCACGCTCGTGTGGCTGGCGCTCGCGCTGATCGCACGCATCGCGCCGCGCGCCTCGCTGGCGATGGCCTGCGCGAACGCGGCCGCCGCGCTGTCGCTGACCCTCCATGCGCTGCGCGGCGTGCTGCCCGACGCCGTCAGCTACTGGCCCGGCGACGTGCTCGCCGTCGCGTCCTTCGCGCTGCTCGGCGCGGCGGCGCCGGCCATCACGACGCGCCAGTTGGTCTGGAAGCCCGGGGCCGCCGTCGTCGTCGTCGCGGCCCTGGCGCTGCTCGCCCTGCCCTATGACGGCGACCTGCGCTGGCAGGCCCGCCTCGTCAACGGCGCCGGCGCCGGCCTCACGCTGGCGGCCGGCATCGCTGCCTGGCGCAGCCTGGGCGGCCCGGCCAACGGCCGGCGCACGCCCGCGCCGCTGGCCCTGCCGCTCTTCCTCATCGCGCTGCTGATGGCCGCGCGCAGCCTGGAGACCGTCGTCCACCCCGGCACCATGCCGGACATGCGCCTGCCGACCGAGTTCAACCTCGTCTTCCTGTGGACGGCCCTGGTGCTGACGCTGCTGCAGAATGCGACGCTGGCCTTCCTGGTGCTGATGCGCCTCATCTTGCGCATCGAGCGACTACTGGAGCGCGACCCGCTGACCGACACGCTGAACCGCCGCGCCTTCGACCAGTCGCTGGAGCAGGCCCACGCCTGGCTCAAGCGCGGCCGCGGCTATGCCCTGGTCATGATCGACATGGACCGCTTCAAGCAGCTCAACGACAGCCTGGGCCACGCGGCTGGCGACGCGGCGCTGCGCCAGATGGTGCGCGAGCTGCAGCCCTGCCTGCGCGAGGTGGACCGCTTCGGCCGCCTGGGCGGCGAGGAGTTTTGCGTGCTGCTACCCGACACCGACCTCGCCGGCGCCGCCCTGGTGGCCGAGCGCATGCGCGCCCTCGTCGACGCCGCGCCGCTGCGCTGGCTGGAGCAGGACTGGCCGCTGAGCGCGAGCTTCGGCATCGCCGAGGGCGAACGTGAGGACGAGAGTGGCGACATGGTGCTGGCGCGCGCCGATGCGGCCCTGTACCGCGCCAAGAACCAGGGCCGCAACGTGGTGCAGGCTTGAACGCGATGGAGGGCGGCATGACGCAGGATCTGCCGGACTTCATGGCTGGCATCGGCACCGCGCCGCGCCCCGGCCTGCGCAGCTGACTCTAGGGCTGCGCGCCGGCGCGGAAGAAGGCGCCCACGCCGGTCAACATCTCCTCGGTGACCTGGCTCCAGTAATGGAAGCTGTGGCCGCCCGGGTCTTCGCGATAGTCGGGCCGCCTGGGCAAGGCCGCGACCAGCGCGCGGTTGCCGGGCAGCAGATCGTCCTCGGTGCCACAACGCAGCACCAATTCGACCGGCAGCCCGCCCGCGCGCTTCACGTCGGCGATGAGCTCGTCCGGATACCAGCCGGCCAGCGCATGGGCATGGCCCCAGCGCTGCGGCGCCGCCAGCGGCAGCTTCACCGCGCCATAGCCGCCCAGGGACATGCCGGCGATGGCCGACTGCGCACGCGTCGGCGCCAGGCCGTAGCGCGCCTGGAGCCAGGCCGGCAGCTCGTCGACGATGAAGCGCTCGGCCGGGCCGTCGTAGCGACGGCCGTTGCTGCTCGGCATGACGATGACGAAGGGTCGCACGCGTCCGGAGGCGATGAGGCGGTCGGCATAACGCTCGACATGGCCGGTGCGGAACCACTGGTCCGCGTCCATGCCGCCACCGTGCAGCAGCCACAGCACCGGCAACGCCTGGCCACGTTCGAAGCCGGCCGGCAGGTAGACATTGACCTTGACGGCCTGGCCGAAGGCGGCCGACGGCACCTGCTGCGTCTCGACGCGGCCAGCGCCGGTCGCCGGCGGCGACCAGGGGCCCTCGCCGACGAAGACGAAGGAGTGCTGGCCGCCCTGGCCGTCGGCGTCGTGGTCGGGCGTCGCCGGGTCGTGCTGCCAGCGGCCGTCGACAACGAACTTGTAGAGCCACTGGCCGGGCGCCAGGTCCAGCCGCAGCCGCCAGATGCCGTCGGCGCCACGCGCCATCGCCCGCTTGTGCGCGTCCCAGCCCGTCATCTCGCCGGCCAGGAAGACCTGGCGCGCCTGCGGCGCCGCCAGCGCGAACGTGACGGGGTCGGCCCGGGCCGCCGCGGCGAACAGCAGCGCGGCGAGACAGCACAGCAGCTTGGGTTTCATCGGGCTTGCAGCGAGGTGAATCGGCCCGCGAGATTGCCACAGCGCAGCCCGCCTGCGTTCACACTTCGTGCCACTCCGGAAACCTCACCGCCATGGACCTCGACCCCAAAGACCTCATCGACCAAGCCGCCGAAGCCGCCCCGGCCCGCGAGTCCAGCGCGATGCGGCTGAACGCCGCCGTCGCCATCACGGTCGCCGTGCTCGCCACCTTCATGGGCATCTGCAAGGTCAAGGACGACAACATCGTGCAGGCCATGCAGCAGGCCCAGGCCGACAAGCTCGACCACTGGGCCTACTACCAGTCGCGTACCGTGCGCGTCGACGTGGCCGAGTCCACCGCCACGCAATTGGAGCTGGCCAAGGCCGGTGCGCCGGCCGCCCAAGGCCCGGCCTATGACCAGGCCATTGCCGGCTACCGCGCCAAGGCGGCGGACCAGGCCAGGAAGCGCGACGACCTCAAGACCCAGGCCGAGACCGACCAGAAAACCTACGACTCGCTGAACTACCGCGACGACCAGTTCGATCTGTCCGACGCACTGCTCGCCATCGCCATCGCACTGCTCGCGGTCACGGCGCTGACCCGGCTGTGGCCGCTGTTCTTCGTCGCCCTGGTGCCGACCTTCTTCGGCGTGCTGATGGGCGTCGCCGGCCTGGCGGCGCTGCCCATCCATCCGGATGGGCTGGTCAAGCTGTTGTCGTAGCCGGCCGCCCTCAAGGGATCACGCGAGCATGCGCGTACGCCGCGCTGGACGTTCACACCACAGTTCGAGCGAACTCGACGAAAGCCCTGACTTTGGCGGGCTGGCGTCGACTGTTTGACACGACGGCATGGACCGGCTGCCGCGGGCTCTCCCATTCCGGCAGCACGCGGCGCAACACGCCCGACTGCAGCGCCGGCCGGACCGCCAGCTCGTAGGGCCGCGCGAGCCCACAGCCGTTGATCGCGGCGTCGATGGCTCCCGCGCCATCGCGCACGGCCAGGCGAATGGACGGCGAGGCCACGCACCGCTGCGTGCCGCGCTGCATTTCCCACCGCGTGGCGGACATTTCATCGGGCATCGTGTAGACGATGGCGTCGTGCGCGGCCAACGCGTCCGGATCTGCCGGCGCGCCGCGTCGTGCCAGATAGGCGGGCGACGCACAAATGACGAATTGAGCCCATCCCAGGTGGGTCGCGACGAGGCTGGAATCAGGCAGCTCACCGATGCAGAGCACGACGTCCAGGCCGCGATCGAGCAGCGCACCCGCGTCGTTGGAAGACATCATGTCCAACCGCAGGTCGGGATGCCGCGCAAGAAACCCGTCCAGGCGCGGCAGCAATGCGAAACGCATCGCGGGGTGCACGCCGAAGCGCAAGGTGCCGTGCGTGCGCACCAGGCCGCGCCGCGCGGCCAACTCGCTGTCCTCGAGCTGCTGCAGCATGTCGTGGCAACAGGCGTGATACGCCTTGCCGTCGTCGGTGAGTGACAACTTGCGCGTGGATCGGGAGAACAGGGTGAAGCCGATCTCGTCTTCGAGCGAAGTGAGCGCCTTGCTGAGCGCCGAGGGGCCGACATCGATCTCGCGGGCGGCGGCGGCGAAGCTGCCGGCCTCCACGGTGCGCACGAAGTAAGTGATGGCCTTCAATTTGTCGATGCCCATGTCGCCTCCCAGGCATCAACTGCCGGATTGCCGAAAGTTTGGCACGGGTGACATGCCGTGGCACCGCTGTGCGGGCCGGTCGTTTGGCCTCACGATCCGTCGCACGACCCCGAGCCTCCTGCCATGCCAGCATTGCCCTCCACCCTCGACCCCGCCAACGTCCAGAGACTGCAGGAGCTGGCCATGCGCTGGCAGCGTGCCTGGAACCATCACGACATGGACGAGATCGCCGCATGGGTTGCGCCGGACGTGGACTTCGTGACCGTGACGGGCCTGTGGCTGCGCGGTCGCGCCGAGTTCCTGGAGCAACACAGGAGGCTGCATCGCACGCAGATGCGCGACAGCTCTTGGACGACATTGGCGAGCACGGCCCGCCTGGCGTGCGAGGGGCTGGCACTGCAGCACGTCGAATGGTGCATCGAAGGTGACCGAGACCCGGACGAGACGCCACGCGCGCCACGGCGCGGCGTCTTCACCTGGGTCGTCTCGCTGCACGACCCGCTGTCGATTCTTGCGGCGCACAACACGAACCTCGCCGCCCATGTGAGGCACCGGCTGGTATCGAGCAACTGACCGTCAAGGCGACGCATGATTCGGAAACTGGCTACACCCCTGCTGCTGGCCTTGTGCCTGCTGCCTTCCATCGGCGCCCGAGGCCAAGGTTTTCCTGACAGGCCCGTCCGTCTCATCGTGGGTGCCGGTGCGGGCAGCTTCCCCGATCAGGTCGCCCGCCGGCTTGCCGAGGGGCTGTCGGCGCAATGGAAGCAGCCGATCATCATTGACAACCGACCCGGCGCCGGCGGCATCGCGGCGATGGGCCAGTTCGCCAAGGAGCCGGCCGACGGCTACACGCTGGCGCTCGCCACGATGTCGCAGCTGGTCTTCAACCGCTTTCTGTTCCAGAGCCTGCCTTACGACCCCGTGCGGGATGTCCACCCCGTGGGCACCATCATGCGCGGCTCGATGATGATCGTCGCGCATCCCGGGTTCGCCGCACGGTCGATCAGCGATCTCGTCTCGATGGCCCGGCGCAAACCGGGCGACATCGATTTCGCAGTCCCTGCGAACGGGAGTCCGCCGCACGTCGTGCTTGGCATGTTCATGGCGGTCACGCACACGTCCTACTCGGTTGTCCCTTACAAGACCGGGGCCGATGCGGTGGTGCAGGTGGCGTCAGGGCAGGTGCCCCTGTTCATCGACGCCGTGCCGGTCGTGGCCGGGCTGGTGCAGAGCGGCAGACTGCGGGCGTTGGCTGTCACCGGAAAGGAACGGGCGGCACCGTTTCCTGATGTGCCGACGGTGGCCGAGCAGGGCTATCCGGGCTTCAACGGCGAAGCCTGGATGGGCCTGGTCGCGCGGCCCGGAACACCCAAGGACGTGCTCAAGCGCCTGAGTGACGGGTTGGTGAGCGCGCTGGGCTCCGACGCGCTGCGCCGCTTCCTCGAGACCTCCGGCGCGCATCCGGAAACCACCACACCCGAGGAGTTTGCGGCGCTCATCCGAACGGACTCCGAGCATTGGGGGCGGGTCATACGCGACATGCATTTGACGCTCGACCCCTGAGGTACTTTGGCGCTGGGACTCTCGAGCAGCGTCCCTTGGGCAGGCCAGTTCGACCCGCTAAATGTTGGTGCTCGACGGGATACGGCTCGGCAGCAGGTATTCATACGGCCGCGCACGCGCCAGGTTGCGCTGCCGGATGCTGCTCTCAACGCCGGCCAGCGAGCCACGAAAGCGATCCAGCGGGCCGCCCGGGCTCGTGATCGCCGGGTCGAGCAGGACCGGCAGGTAGGGGAAGGCGTTGTCGCGGTAGTCGCCCAGCATGCGGTAGTAAACGCCGCCAAGGATGTGGAACAGCAGGATCTGCTCCTGCGCCGCCAGCCGCGACGGCAGCATCTGCGACCAGCTCGCCTCGGTTTGCCCGGCCGCTCCGACGGGTGCCGGCGTGCCGCCCATGCCGGCGTAGAACGGGGCGTAGGTCATCAACGACGACTGCGGGAAGTTGACGGCCGCGTGCTGCGCGCTGGCATTGAAGATGATCGCCGTCACCACCATGACCAGCTGGCTGCGCGTCGTGATGGCCCTGAAGCCCTTGATCTTGCCGCTCACCGCCAGCTCGCTGGCCCAGGCCTTGAGCTCGTAGTCGCCGGTCACGTCGCCATCGTTCGCGTAATACACGGCGACGTACTCGCCCACCCATTGCTGGATCGCGTTCCAGACCAGCAGCGCGTCGTCGCGATAGGGGTAGTCGGGCAGCTGGCTGACGTCGTCCACGCCGCGTGCGCGCAGGTCGTTGGGCAGCATGTTGTCGTAGAAGTCGTAGGCCAGCCGGTCGCGCCCGCATTCGCGCTGCAGCGTCTCGATGGGCGCGGCCAGGATGGCATCGCCCGTGGTGAGCGGGCCCATGATGATCAGCGTGGCGGCCTCGTTGATGAACATCGCGCCTTCGAGGTGCGGGGCCAGCAGCCGGCTCAGCGGATGCTGGACCGCAAGCTGGCGCTGCGTCGCCATCGCGAAGGCCTCGGACATCAGGTGCGTGCGGCCCAGGTGCACGAACATCTCGTGGTAGTTGAAGTCGGCGACCTGCACGGCCGTCTTGGCCGATTGCCAGGCCCAGTAGGCCTCTGCGTTGGCCATGTCGTCGACGCGCAGGACCATTGGGCTCAGCGACGAGTCCTGCCCGCACTGGATCGCGACCGGCACCAGTGAGCGGCCGCCCTTGGGACGCGCGAACAGCGCGATCGGCGCATAGCCGTAGTCCGTGCCCGTCAGCGGCTTGTTGACCGCGCCGGCCGGCGCCATGCCGCCCAGGCTCTCGTAGTCGAGCAGGTAGAGCCGGCCGCTGCCGGCGGCGTCGAGCAGGCTGTCGCTGCCGCCCATGGCCTGGCGGTATTGCGCGTCGCTGAGCGGGAACTTGGGCGGCAGTGCGGCCACCTTCCTGATCAGCATCGGGTTGGGTCCGCCCACGCGCATGTAGGAGAAGCTGTCGTTGTCGTGCAGCAGTTGCGCGATCGCGGGCTTCTCGATGGTCACGAACAGCGCGTCGTACTGCGCCACCGTCTTGGCCTGGCCGCCCTGCCCGGCTTGGGCCATCAGGTTGGCGTGGATCTGCTTGAGCTGGGTGGCGATGTCAGCCACGGTCGTCGTCAGGCTGGCAAGCAGCGTGAGCGCAGCCACGGGCAGTTTCAGCAGGCCGGCATTGGCGGCGGCCAGGCTGTCGAAGCTGGCCTGCGTGGCCGCGAGCCGGGTGCGCAGGCCGTCCAGCGTCTGCAGGCTGCTCGTCGCGACCGCACTGGGCGCGAGCGACGCGGCGAGATTGGTGACGGCCTCGACGGCGAGCGCCGAGGTCCTGAGCTGATGCTCCAGCGTGGGCAGCTCGGCCGGTGGCACGACGGCCGCCATCGGCACGCCGGCGAGGTTGAGGTGAGATTCGGTCCAGAGGTAGGTCGCCTGCTGCGCGACGAGCTGCAGCCGGCGTGTCGTGGCGCTGAGCAGGTCCGTTTTCTGCGGCAGGCTCGGCCTGGGCACGGGCACCGTCGCTGCGACCCGGGACGGCGCACCGGCCAGCAAACCCAGGCCACCCATCGAGGCGGACCACTTGACGATGTCTCTGCGTTTCATTTTGATTTCTCCAGCGGCCCGGCAGGCCAAGCCTAGCCAGAAAGACCGCGACGCAGGCGCGAATTCTTGCAACCGCGCGTCACCGCATGGGCAGTCATCCAGGGCGAGTGCAACTGCCCGGCAAGCCTCGTCGGCCGCCCAAGGTCACCACACCTTGCAGTGCTCGCCCGCCGGCTTCACGAGCTTGGCGCCGGGCTTGCAGGCAAAGGCCTTCTCGAACTCCGGCATGTTGACGACGACGCCGTTGATGCGCCACTTGGCGGGCGAATGCGGGTCGATCTTGGCGTGCACGCGCAGCACCTCGGGGCGGGCGTCGGCGCAGTCCCATTGCGCGAAGCCGACGAAGAAGCGCTGCTCGGGCGTCATGCCGTCGCGGTTCTCCAGCGTCTTGCCGGTCATGTGCACCTTCCAGGCCTCCCAGGCCAGGATGAGGCCACCGAGGTCGGCCAGGTCCTCGCCCAGCGTCAGCTTGGAGTTGATCTTGATGTCGTCGACGACGGTGTAGGTCGCGTACTGGTCGGCCACGCAGGCGGCGCGGTGCTCGAACTCCTTGCCGTCCTTCTTCGTCCACCAGTTCTTCAGGTTGCCCTGGGCGTCGAACTGGCGGCCTTCGTCGTCGAAGCCGTGGGTCAGCTCGTGGCCGATGGTGCCGCCGGTGTTGCCGTAGTTGGGCGCCTCGTCCAGGCGCGCGTCGTACAGCGGCGCCTGCAGCACGCCGGAGGGGAAGTTGATGTCGTTCATCTGCGCGTCGTAGTAGGCGTTGACCGTCTGCGGCGTCATGCCCCACTCGCCGCGGTCCAGCGGCTGGCCGATCTTGGCCAGGCGGCGCTTGGCTTCAAACGCATTGCCGCGCACCACGTTGCCGAGGAAGTCGCCACGCTGCACGGCCAGGCCCGAATAGTCGCGCCAGCGCTCGGGGTAGCCGACCTTGTTGACGATGGCCTTGAGCTTGCCCTGCGCGCGCGCCTTGGTCTCGGCGCTCATCCACGTCAGGCCGTCGATGCTGCGCGCCATCGCCGCTTCGATCTCGTCGGTCATCTGCACGGTCGCCGCCTTCAGGTCGGGCGTGAAGTTGCGCGCGACGAACTCCTGGCCCAGCGCCTCGCCGAGCTGCACGTCGACGAGCTGCACGCAGCGCTTCCAGCGGGCCTTCAACTGCGGCTGGCCGGTCAGCGTCTGGCCGTAGAAGTCGAAGTTGGCCTGCACGAAGCCGTTGTCCAGCGCGGGGCTGAGGCTGCTGGCCAGCTGCCAGCGCAGATAGGTCTGCACATCGGCCACGCTCATGGCCTTGAGGCGCGCACCCAGCGCCTTGAAGAAGGCCGGCTCGGTGACGTTGTAGCGCGCCTGCCAGGGGGCCAGCCCCAGGCCGGCCTGGAAGCCCGCCCAGTCGAAGCCGGGCGTGAGCGCCTGCAGGCCGCGCGCGTTGACGACGTGGAAGGTCTTGTAGGGGTCACGCTTGTCGACCTTGCTCAGCGAGGCCTTGGCCAGCACGGTCTCGGTCGCCAGCACGCTGCGCGCCGCGGCCTTGGCGGCCGCGGGCGCGTCGCCCAACAGCTCGAAGAGGCGCGCCACATGGGCCTCGTAGGCCGTGCGGATCTTGGCCGTCTTGTCGTCGTGCTTGAGGTAGTAGTCGCGGTCCGGCAGGCCCAGCCCGCCGGCGGAGGCGAAGGCGATCTGGCGCGTCGCGTCGGCAAAGTCCTGGCCCGAGCTGAAGCCGAAGAAGAGGCGGTCGTTGCCGGCCGCGAGCTGCAGCTCGGCCAGCAGGGCCGGCAGGTCCTTCTTGTCCTTCAGCGCGGCGATGTGGTCCAGCAGCGGCTGCAGGCCCTTGAGCCCGGCAACTTGCACGGCGCCCTCGTCCATGCAGGCGGCGAAGTAGTCGCCCAGCTTGGCCTGCGTGGCACTGCGCTCGGCCGCGGGGTCACCGAGCTTTTGCAACACGCCCCACAGGTAGCGCTGGTTCTCGTTCGCCATCTTGGCGTAGACCGACCAGCGCGACTGGTCGGCCGGGATGGGGTTGGCCTGGCTCCAGGCACCGCAGGCGTACTTGTAGAGGTCCTCGCAGGGGTCGGCGCTGCGGTCCATGGCCGTCACGTCCAGACTCGGCGTGTAGGGCAGTGCGTCCAGCGGGACTTCGCCGGCAGCATGGGCCAGCGTCGCTGCGAGCAGGGCGGGAAGCAGCAGTCGTTTCATGGCGGAGAGGCAGAAATTTGAAGTGCCGGGATTGTGGGCGCAGGCCGTGCCGCCGGCCATTCGGCATCCCCCCGTTCGGAGGCGCCGGGGTTAGCGATGGCCTTCTGCTTGGCGCCTGGCAGCAGCGCCTCGCGGCGTTCGGCCATGATGCGCACCTTCCGATTCGCCCCGACCTGCCCATGAACACCCTGCTGCTTCTCGTCGCCATCGTCGATGAACACAAGGCCTTGCTGCTGGAACGCTTTCGCGTCATCGAAGCCACCACCCCTGCCGCACGCGCCGCGGCCATCGCGGCCCATGCCGACGAGATCGAGCTGGTGCTGACCAACGGCGCCACCGGCTTCACGGCCGCCGAGATCGCCGCGCTGCCGAACCTGAAGCTGCTGGCCGCCCAGGGCGCCGGCTACGAGAACCTCGACCTGGCGGCCGCCCGCGCGCGCGGCATCCTCGTCAGCAACGGCGCCGGCACCAACGACGACTGCGTGGCCGACCACGCGATGACGCTGCTGCTCGCCAGCATCCGCGCGCTGCCACAGCAGGGCGCCGCGCTACGCGCCGGCGTCTGGCGCGACGCGCTGCCGCTGTATCCGCACTTCGCGGGCCGGCGTCTGGGCGTGCTGGGCTTCGGCGCCATCGGCAGGAAGATCTCCCAGCGCGCCGCGGCCTTCGGCATGGCCATCGGCTATCACAACCGCCGCCCGCGCGAGGACGCCGGCGACGCGCGCTACTTCGACAGCGCCGTCGCGCTGGCCGGCTGGGCCGACGATCTCGTCGTCGCGACACCCGGCGGTGCGGCCACGCGGCACATCGTCAACGCCGACGTGCTGCAGGCCCTGGGCCGCGGCGGCCATGTCGTCAACATCGCGCGCGGCAGTTGCGTGGACACGGCGGCACTGGCCGCCGCGCTGGCGGCCGGCCGGATCGGCGGCGCGGCATTGGACGTCTACGAAAGCGAACCTCGGCCACCCGAGGCCTTGCTGGGTTTCGACAACGTCATCCTGACGCCGCATGTCGCCGGCTGGTCGCCCCAGGCCATCCGCGCGACGGTGGAGAACTTCATCGCCAACGTGGACTGCTGGCAGCGCGGCGAGCCGCTGCGCACGCCGCTCTAGATAGCCCCGTGTCAACTTGAGGGTGTTTCCGGCTGCACCCCATACTGGCCCGCCGCGAAGGAGCCCGGATGAACAGCGGCACGGCCCCCCTCCCCGAACCGGCACGCGCGCCGGCCGCGCCCGGCGCGCTCGTGCGCTGGTGGCACGGCCTGCGTCGCCCGTCCGCGCGACTCAACCTGGCGCTGCAGGGCGGCGGCGCCCATGGCGCCTTCACCTGGGGCGTGCTCGATGCGCTGCTGGCAGACCCGCGCCTGCGCTTCGAGGGACTGAGCGGCAGCAGCGCCGGCGCGATGAACGCCGTCGTGCTGGCCGATGGCTGGCTGAAGGGTGGGCGTGAAGGCGCACGCCAGGCTCTGGCCGAGTTCTGGACCGAGGTCGGCACCCAGCTGCCCGCCGGCATGGTCATGCAGGGCGAGGGCGACGACATCGCGCTGTCGCCTGCCAGCAAGCTGCTGGCGAGCTGGGCCGGCCATTTTTCGCCGGCCCAGCTCAACCCCTTCGACCTCAATCCCTTGCGCGACCTGCTCGAACGCCGCATCGACTTCGCCGGCCTGCGTGCGCACAGCCCCTTCAAGCTCTTCATCGGCGCGACGCAGGCCAGCAACGGCAAGCTGCGGATCTTTCGCGAGCAGGAGCTGCGCCTGGACATGCTGCTGGCCTCGGCCTGCCTGCCCCGGATCCATCACGCGGTGGAAATCGACGGCGAGGCCTACTGGGACGGCGGCTACTCGGCCAACCCGGCCGTGTTCCCGCTGTTCTACGACTGCGAGGCCACCGACGTGCTGCTGGTGCTGCTCAACCCGTTGCAGCGCGCGGGCACGCCGCGCAGCCTGGAGGACATCGAGGCCCGCATTGCGGAGCTCGGCTTCAGCGCCCACTTCATGCGCGAGATGCGCACCTTCGCCCAGGCCGCCCGCTTCGTCGGGCCGAGCTTCCTGACGCGCGGCCGGCTCGAACGCCGCCTGCAGCAGCTGCGCTTTCACATGATCGACTCCAGCGACCTGCCCAGCCTGCAGCGCAGCGACACCAAGCTGCTCGCTTACGGCCCCTTCCTGACGAGGCTGTGCGAGCAGGGCCGCGAGCGCGGCGCCGCCTGGCTGGCGGCACACGGCAGCGAGGTCGGCCGGCGCTCGACGCTGGACATCCAGGCCTGCTTCGGCTGAGCTCGGGCAACCCCTTCAGCGCGCGCCTTCCCGCCGTTGGCGGGCCTCCAGCACCTCGGTCTCGCGCCGTGGTGCGTACTGGCGGCGGCCGCCCTCCTCCAGCGCCACCTCGGCAGCGATGCGGCCGACCTGCGAGCCGGCCAGGCTCTGCAGCATCAGCACATCCTCGTCGTCGGGCATGCGCGTGTCCTGCACCTCGTCGGCGCCCGCGCCAGCACGCCCTCGGCGCGAGAACATCGCGGTGAAAGGCAGCAGGGGGCGCGGATTGGACATGGACTTCACGGGGACCTCCGGGGACGGTGTTCGACTGCCCCGCGTCGTGCGACGGCAGCGGGGCTCTGGAATAGACGTCTTTGCGGCGCCGGCAGCGACAGGCCGCGACGCCCCCTCCCGCCCGAATGAGGGGCCAGGGCGGCGCTTGTAGGCGCAGGCCTGCACCCGGGACGGGACCCGGCCGACGCCTGCATCTGGGTGCAGCGTGCCAGCATCGACGCTTGCCCGCTCCAGGAGCCTTCGCATGCCCCAGCTCACCCCCGCCACCCAGTTGGCCGTCCAGGCCAGGACGCCCTTCCCGGGCGCCTCCGCCGAGTACGACGCCGCGCGCCAGGCCTTGCTCGCCGAGGAGATCGAGTTCCGCCGCCACATGACGCGCCTGACCGAACAGCGCCGTGCACTGCCGCCCGGCCCCATCATCACCAAGGACTACCGCTTCAAGGACGAGCAGGCCTTCGACGTCGGCCTGCTCGAACTGTTCGGCGACAAGGACGCGCTGGTCGCCTACTTCTGGATGTACGGCCCGCAGCGCCAGCGGCCCTGCCCGATGTGCACCAACTGGCTGGGTGCCGTCAACGGCAATGCGGCCGACATCAAGCAGCGCGTGGCGCTGAAGATCCTCGGCCGCTCACCGGTCGAGCGGCAATATGCCTTCGCCCAGGAACGCGGCTGGCGCGACCTGAACTTCGTGCAGACCGTGGGTGATGACTACGCCAAGGACCTGGGCCTGCTGAACCCGGATGGCAGCGAGAACCCGGCCCTCGTCGTGTTCAAGCGAGACGGCCAGGACGTGCGACTGTTCTGGGCCAGCGAGATGCGGCGCGAAATGGCCGACCCCGGCCAGGACCCGCGCGATGCACCCGACATCGCCTCGCTGTGGTCCATCCTGGACCTGACGCCGCAGGGGCGGCCTGCCAATTGGTATCCCAAGCTGCAGTACTGAATCGCCTCAGCGGGCCACGTAGGCGGCCAGATGCTGGCCGGTCAGCGTCTTCTTCGCCTTCACTAGCGCCGCGGGCGTGCCTTCAAAAACGACCTTGCCACCGTCATGCCCGGCGCCCGGCCCGAGGTCGATGATCCAGTCGGCATGCGCCATGACGGCCTGGTGGTGTTCGATGACGATGACGGATTTGCCGCTGTCGACCAGCCGGTCCAGCAGCGCCAGCAATTGCTCGACGTCCGCCAGGTGCAGGCCCGTCGTCGGCTCGTCCAGCACGTAGATGCCGCCCTTCTCGGCCATGTGCGTGGCCAGCTTGAGGCGCTGGCGTTCACCGCCCGACAAGGTCGTCAGCGGCTGGCCGAGGCTGAGGTAGCCCAGGCCCACGTCGGCCAGGCGCTCGAGGATGGCGTGGGCAGCCGGGACCGTGGCCGTGGCGAAGAAGGCCGTGGCCTCGGTGACGGGCATGGCCAGCACCTCGCTGATGTCGCGGCCGGCGAGCTTGTAGGCCAGCACGGCGGGCTGGAAGCGCTTGCCTTCGCAGTCCTCGCAGGTCGTCGCGACGCTGGCCATGGGGCCCAGGTCCGTGAAGATGACGCCGGCGCCGTTGCAGGCCGGGCAGGCGCCTTCCGAGTTGGCGCTGAAGAGGGCCGGCTTGACGCCGTTGGCCTTGGCGAAGGCGCTGCGGATGGGGTCGAGCAGGCCGGTGTAGGTGGCCGGGTTGCTGCGCCGCGAGCCGCGGATGGCCGTCTGGTCGATGGCGACGACGCCGTCCTGCGTGGCGACCGAACCGTGGATCAGCGAACTCTTGCCCGAGCCCGCCACGCCGGTGACGACGACAAGCACGCCGAGCGGGATGTCGACGTCGACGTTCTTGAGGTTGTGCGTGCTGGCGCCGCGCACCTTCAGCGCGCCCTTGGGCTTGCGCACGACGGGCTTGAGCGCGGCGCGGTCGTCCAGGTGGCGGCCGGTCAGCGTGCCGCTCGCGCGCAGGTCGGCGACCGAACCCTGGAACACCACCTCGCCGCCGGCCGCGCCGGCGCCCGGACCGAGGTCGATGACATGGTCGGCGATCGCGATGGCCTCGGGCTTGTGCTCGACGATCAGCACCGTGTTGCCCTTGTCGCGCAGCCGCAGCAGCAGCTCGTTCATGCGCTGGATGTCGTGCGGATGCAGGCCGATGGTCGGCTCGTCGAAGACATAGGTCACGTCGGTCAGTGCCGAGCCGAGGTGGCGGATCATCTTCACGCGCTGGGCCTCACCACCGGACAAGCTGCCCGAGGGCCGGTCCAGCGACAGATAGCCCAGGCCGATCTCGACGAAGGCGTCCAGCGAATGCCGCAGCGCGGCCAGCAGCGGCGCGACCGTCGGCTCCTTCAGCCCGCGCGCCCAGTCGGCCAGGTCGCTGATCTGCATCGCGCAGGCGTCGGCGATGCTGAGCTTGCCGATCTTTGAAGACCGCGCGCCCTCGCTGAGCCGCGTGCCGTGGCATTCGGGGCAGGTCTGGAAGGTGATGGCGCGCTCGACGAAGGCGCGGATGTGCGGCTGCAGCGCGTCGACGTCCTTGGACAGGAAGGACTTCTGGATGGACGGGATCAGGCCGCCATAGGTCAGGTTGATGCCGGCGACCTTGATCTTGGTCGCCTCCTTGTGCAGCAGGTCGTGCAGTTCGCGCTTGCTGAACTTGGCAATCGGCTTGTCGGGATCGAAGAAGCCGCAGCCGCGGAAGATGCGGCCGTACCAGCCGTCCATGCTGTAGCCAGGGATGTTGATGGCGCCTTCGTTGAGCGACTTGCTCGCGTCGTAGAGCTGGGTCAGGTCGAAGTCGCTGACCGAACCCATGCCCTCGCAGCGCGGGCACATGCCGCCGGTGCGGTTGAAGGTCTGCTTGACGGCCTGGCTGGCACCGCCCTTGTCGACGGTGATGACGCCGGTCGCCTTGACCGACGGCACGTTGAAGGCGAAGGCGCTGGGCGGGCCGAGGTGCGGCTTGCCGAGGCGGCTGAACAGGATGCGCAGCATCGCGTTCGCGTCCGTCGCCGTGCCGACGGTGGAGCGGGCGTTGGCGCCCATGCGCTCCTGGTCGACGATGATGGCCGTGGTGATGCCATCCAGCACGTCCACCTCGGGGCGGGCCAGCGTCGGCATGAAGCCCTGCACGAAGGCGCTGTAGGTCTCGTTGATGAGGCGCTGCGACTCGGCCGCGATGGTGCCGAACACCAGCGAGCTCTTGCCCGAGCCGGACACGCCGGTGAACACCGTCAGGCGGCGCTTGGGGATGTCGACGCTGATGTCCTTGAGGTTGTTCTCGCGCGCGCCCTGCACGCGGATCAGGTCGTGGGCGTCGGCGCGGTGCGGTGCGGCCGGTGTCTGCGTCTTGGCGGTCATGCGGGTGGTGTCCTCGGATCGATGCGCGGCATGTTGCATGGGGAACCGTGTTCGCCGCAACCTGGGCTCTCAAGCTGTGTCGGCATGTTGCCGCATGCCGCTAACGAGTCCTACGCCCGGCGCGCGTCGCTGTCCTACGCCCCGTGCCCACGCCGCGGCGCAGACTGGTTTTCCGCACCCTGCTTCAGGAGGCTCAGATGGCCAATCCCAACACCCGCATGAACAACCGCAAGACGCCCGACACCATCGGCCGGCCACACGACGGGGGCCACAGGCCGGCCAAGCCGCCGGCGCACGGCCACGCGTCGCTGAAGGACACGACCGCGGCCATCGAGGCCGCCGAGCATGGCAAGGATGCCAGCCGGCAGGCTCCCGCCGCCAGCGACCGCGAGCAATGAGGAGATCACCATGGGACACAGCAGTCTGGTGGGCACCGACAAGGCCCCACGCCGCCCCAAGGGCACCGATGAGCAGTCACTCGGTCCCTCGGACATCACGGACAGCGGCAGCGATATCCAAGGCGCCGACGCGCTTCCTGCCGCCGACCCCGGCGAACCGGTGGACGTGACGCTGAACCGCGATCAGGCGTTCGCGCCGATTGAAGGGACGGGCGAGGAGGCCGATGAAACGGAAGCCTCCGACATCGGGCCCGACCGCGTCATCGATACGGCAGACGATGCCGGAGGCACTGCCGACGTCGAACGCGAAGACACCGGCCCACCCGGCACACCGCGCCGCGGCAAGCCGCAGAAGCCGGGTTAGCGCTCCGCGGCGCCGGGGCGCCCGACTTTGCTCCGATATGCTCCCGCCTCGGTTGTACATACAAGAGGAGCATCACGATGACCGCCTACGACATCGTCATCGCCGGCGGCGGCGTGTCGGGCCTGTATTGCGCGCTGCGGCTGGCCGATGCCGGGCACCAGATCCTCGTGCTGGAGGCTGCGGCCGACCGCTGGGGCGGGCGCATCGAGACCGAGGACATGGACGGCTTCATCGCCGAATACGGGCCGATGCGCTTCGAGCCGACGCTGCAGCCGCGCTTCGCCGCGCTGTGCGCCGAACTGGGCGTGGGCCTGGTTGACTTCTCCGGGCCCTCGGCCGACCAGCTCGCCAGCGACGACAGCGATCTGCCAGAGGCCGAGCGTGGGTTGAATTCGCTGCAGTTGCTCAAGCGCGGCATCATGCTGATCATGGGCCGCCCCGGCCCCGACAGCGACGACCAGGCCTGGATCGACTCGCTGACCGAGGCCGACTACATGCGGCTGAGGAAGCACGCCCAGCTGCATGGCCAGCCGCTGTGGGACATGGGCTTCTGGAACGCGCTGTCGGCGCAAGGGGTGTTGAGCCACCGGGCACTGGTGAAGCTGCGCGACACCGGGACCTTCTATCACATGATCCCGGAGAACCTGAACGCGGCCGAGTGGATCATCTGGTGGCTGCGCGCACTCAAGACCGTGGGCCAGCAGCTCGCCAGCATTGACGGCGGCTCGGCGAAGTTGACCGAAGGGTTGCTCGCGCGCCTGCGCGGCCACGCCAACGTGACGCTGGCGGGCGGCCACAGGCTGATGGGCGTGCGGCCCGTGGAGCTGGGCAAGCCGACGCTGGCCCTGGACGTGGCCACTCAGAACGGCGCCGTCACCTTGCGCGCCAGGCGCCTCATCCTCGCGCTGCCGCGCCTGCCGCTGCTCAAGCTGACGCGCCACCTGCCCGAGCATATCGCCACGCAGCTGGACAGCGTCAACGGCTTCCCGATGCTCAAGGTCTTCTTCGTCTGCAACACGCCGTGGTGGAGCCATGGCCAGGCGCCGCAGCAGTACGCCAACTGCATGCCGACGCGCGAGATCCATTACTTCCGCCGCCCGCCCGAGGCCGATGCCGACGGCCACGGCATGGTGCTGCTCTACATGGACCGCCCGTCCACCGAGTTCTGGCGCCACTACGTCATCGACGGCGACCGCCACGACCGCGCCGAGGTGGACCAGAACGCGCGCATCGTCGACGCGTTCGCGCTGTTCGTCGCCCGCGACGTGAAGCGCTCGGCCGAGTCGGGCACCGGCACGGCCCTCGTGCTGACCGACAACGCCAGGCGCATCTTCGGCAACCTGAGCCTGACCGAGACGGCGGGCTACATCCGCAACTCCATCATCACCTACGGCCTCCGCGACTGGGCCCGCGCGCCTTACGGTGCCGCCAACCACGGCTGGCAGCCGGGCGTGCGCTCGTGGAAGGTCATGGATGCCTTCAAGGCCTTCGACTTCGGCAGCGGCGCGCGCAACCTGCACATCGTCGGCGAGGCCTACTCGGACTACCAGGGCTTCATCGAAGGCGCGCTGAACAGCGCCGAGCTGGCGCTGGCGAGCATCCCGCCGCGTCGGGTGGACGAGGCCGCCGAGGAGCCGAGCCTGGGCCTGTCCTGAGCCGGCTCACACCGCGGCCTGGCGTCGTGCGCGGCAGCAACTGACCTGGCTCGGCACCGTGCTCCGTTCACGAACGCCTTCATCGTCGCCGGCATCGTGCTGCTGGCCGGCATGGCGTCCTTCATCTTCCTGCTCGGGCGCATCGAGCCGCTGCCCGATGCCGACCTGGGCGGCCGACGACAGCGCCGGCCTCATCTCAGCCCGGCGTTGATCTTCGCAAGCGCCGCGGCGCCGGGGCAGAGCGCGTCCTCGCCCAGCGCGTTCAACGCGCCCAGCGGCGTGCGCTGGGCCGCATGCCAGTCCTTGGCCGCTGGGTCGACGTAGAGCAGCCCCGTGGCGATCTCGCCTGCCGCCGCGTGCAGTTGCATCGCGTTCATCGCGCCGAGGCGGTCGGTGGGGTCGTAGCGGGCATCCATCTTGCGCAGGCGCAGCGTGCTGCCGTCGGCCTGCGGCACGTCGATGACGTCCGGCGAATGCTCGACGACCTGCTCGGCAGCGAGGTCGATGAAGTCGATGCGGTTCAGCGCTTCGTTGTGGTCGCGGACATGGTCGTAGCTGCGCGTGCTGCCGGCGTGGTTGTTGAAAGCCACGCAGGGGCTGATGACGTCGATGAAGGCGGCGCCGCCATGGCGGATGGCGCCCTCGATGAGTGGCACGAGCTGGGTCTTGTCGCCGGAGAAGCTGCGCGCCACGAAGGTGGCGCCGAGCTGCAGTGCGAGCGCGGCGAGGTCGATGGCGGCATCGTGGTTGGTGGCGCCTTTCTTGGCCACCGAGCCCTTGTCGGCCGTGGCGCTGAACTGGCCTTTCGTCAGGCCGTAGACGCCGTTGTTCTCGACGATGTAGACCATGCGCACGCCGCGGCGCATCGCGTGGGCGAACTGGCCCAGGCCGATGGAGGCGGAGTCGCCGTCGCCGGAGACGCCCAGGTAGAGCAGCTCGCGGTTGGCCAGGTAGGCGCCGGTCAGCACGCTGGGCATGCGGCCGTGCACGGTGTTGAAGCCGTGGCTGGCGCCGAGGAAGTAGTCGGGCGTCTTGCTGGAGCAGCCGATGCCGCTGAGCTTGGCAACGCGGTGGGGCTCGATGTCGAGCTGCCAGCAGGCCTGCACGATGGCGCTGGAGATGGAGTCGTGGCCGCAGCCGGCACACAGCGTGGAGACCTTGCCTTCGTAGTCGCGGCGCGTGTAGCCGACGGCGTTCTTGGTCAGGCTCGGGTGGTGCAGCTTGGGTTTGGCGAGATAAGTCATGCGGCGCTCCTGGGCGCCGTGGCGAGCGCATGGACGTGGCGCGTGATCGCGTCGGTGATGAAACGGGCCGTGATGGGCGTGCCGTCGAAGTGCAGCACCGGCGTGAGGTGCTTGGGCGCCACCTCCAGCTCGTTGACGAGCAGGCGGCGCATCTGCGCGTCGCGGTTCTGCTCGACGACGAAGACGGCGTCGTGCGCGGCGATGAACTCGGCCACCGACGGCGGGAAGGGGTAGGCGCGCAGCCGCATTGCGTCGATGTGGATGCCGGCCTCGGCGAGTGCGACCAGGGCTTCGTCCATGGCGGGCGCCGTGGAGCCGAAGTAAAGGACGCCGACGCTGGTCTTGCGCGCCGCCGCGCGCACCAGCGGCTGCGGCGCCAGCAACGCGGCGATGGCGAACTTGCGCTTGAGCCGTTCGACGTTGCGGACGTAGTCGTCGCCGCGCTCGGAATAGATGGCCTGCTCGTTCCTCGTCGTGCCGCGCGTGAAGTAGGCACCCTTGCTGGCGTGCGTGCCGGGCAACGTGCGCCAGGGAATGCCGTCGCCGTCCACATCCTTGTAGCGGGCGAATGGATTGCCAGCTTCCAGCTGCTCGGCTGTCATGACCTTGCCGCGGTCGTAGCGGCGGCTGTCGTCCCATTCGAGCGGCGCGCACAGGCGCTGGTTCATGCCGATGTCGAGGTCGCTCATCAGGAAGACCGGCGTCTGCAGCCGCTCGGCCAGGTCCAGGGCAGTCGCGGCGAACTCGAAGCACTCGCGCGGGTCCTCGGGCAGCAGCAGCACCTGCTGCGTGTCGCCGTGGGACGCGTAGGCGCTGGAGAGCAGGTCGGCCTGCTGCGTGCGCGTGGGCATGCCGGTGCTGGGGCCGCCGCGCTGCACGTCGATGACGACGAAGGGGATCTCGGCGAAGTAGGCCAGGCCCAGGAACTCGGTCATCAGCGACACGCCGGGGCCGGACGTGCACGTGAAAGCCCGCGCGCCGTTCCAGCCCGCGCCGGTGATGATGCCGATGGAGGCGATCTCGTCCTCGGCCTGCACGATGGCGTAGCGCCTCTCGCCGGTCTCGGCGTCGACGCGGAACTTGCGTGCATCCTTCTCGAAGGCCTCGGCCACCGACGACGACGGCGTGATCGGATACCAGGCGCAGACGGTGGCACCGCCGTACACGCAGCCCAGTGCGGTCGCCGCGTTGCCTTCGAGGAAGATCTTGTCGCCCACCGCGTCGGCGCGCTTCACGGCCAGGCCGAAGGGCTGCACGGAGAGGTGATCACGCGCGAACTCACGGCCGGCGTTCAGCGCGCGCACGTTGGAGTCCAGCAGCCTTTCCTTGCCCTTGTACTGCTCGGCGAAGAGCTTCTCGACGACGCCGGCCTCGATACCCATCAACTCGCTGAGCGCTCCCAGCACGAGGATGTTCTTGAACAGCGTGCGCTCGCGCGGCACGTCGTAGGTGGCGTTGCAGATGGCTGTGGCCGGCATGCCGATGACGTGGATGTCCGGCCGGAAGGCGCTGGCCGACATGGGCTTGGTGCTGTCGTAGAACAGATAGCCGCCGGGCTGGATCTCGGCCAGGTCCTGAGCCCAGGTCTGCGGGTTCATCGCCACCATCAGGTCGACGCCACCGCGCCGGCCCAGCCAGCCGGCCTCGCAGACGCGCACCTCATACCAGGTCGGCAGGCCCTGGATGTTGCTCGGGAAGATGTTGCGCGGGCTGACGGGCACGCCCATGCGCAGGATGGCGCGGGCGAACAGCTCGTTGGCCGAGGCCGAGCCCGAGCCGTTGACGTTGGCGAACTTGACGACGAAGTCGTTCACCGACTCGATGCGGCTCATTGGTGCTCCCCGCTCAATGAGTACATTGACCGACCCTCCGGAAGGGTCGGGCCTTGCTTGGGGCGGCCCGGCGCGGCGGCGCTCATGCGGTCACCTCCTTGCGCGTGACGTGGTCGCGGCAGGACGCACCCGCCTTGGCCGTGCCCAGCAGGAACTTCTGCATGTCCCAGGCCCCGGTCGGACAGCGCTCGGCGCACAGCCCGCAGTGCAGGCAGACGTCCTCGTCCTTGGCCATCACGCGGCCGGTCTTGAGCCCGCCCTCGACGTAGATGTCCTGCATCAGGTTCAGCGCCGGCGCCTTGAGCCGCTCGCGCAGGTCGGGGCCGTCCTCGGTGAAGGTGATGCAGTCCATCGGGCAGATGTCCACGCAGGCGTCGCACTCGATGCAGAGCTTGGGCGCGAACACGGTCTGCACGTCGCAGTTCAGGCAGCGCCCGGCCTCCTTGAGCGCCGCGGCCGCGTCAAAGCCCAGCTCCACCTCGACCTTGATGCTGGCCAGCGCCTTCTCGGCGGCGGCCCAGGGCACCTTGCTGCGCAGGTCGTTGGTGATGGCGTTGTCGTAGCTCCACTCGTGGATGCCCATCTTCTGCGACACGAGATTGACGTGCGGCGGCGGGCGCTGCGTGACCGGCTCGCCGTGCAGCAGGCGATCAATGCTGACGGCCGCCTCATGGCCGTGAGCGACGGCGGTGATGATGTTCTTGGGACCGAAGGCCGCATCGCCACCAAAGAACACGTGCGGCAGCGAGGACTGGAAGCTCTTCTCGTCCAGCACCGGCAGGCCATGCTCGTTGAAGGCGATGCCGCAGTTGTCCGGACCTTCGCGCTCGATCCACGGGAAGCTGTTCTCCTGGCCAACCGCGATCAGCACCTCGTCGCAGGGAATGACGATCTCTTCCCCCGTCTGCGCTTTCTTGAACCGCATGCCGGTCAGCCTGCCGTCCACATGCTCGAAGGCCAGCGGCACGTGGAAGTCCAGGATGGGGATGCCTTCATGCTCGGCATCTTCCTTTTCCCAGGGGCTGGCCTTCATCTGCGCATAGCCGCTGCGCACCGCGACCGTCACGGACGACGCGCCCAGCCGCCGCGCCGAGCGGCAGCAATCCATGGCCGTGTTGCCGCCGCCCAGCACGACGACGCGCGGCGCAACGCCGGTGACATGGCCGAACGACACGCTGGATAGCCAATCGATGCCGATGTGGATCTTGTCCGCGGCCTCCTGCCGGCCCGGCAGTTGCAGGTCACGCCCACGCGGCGCGCCGCAGCCGACGAAGACCGCATCCCAGCCCTCGGCCAGCAACGCCTTCATCGACGCGATGCGCTGGCCCGCGCGCCACTCCACGCCCAGGCCGAGGATGTAGCCGCACTCCTCGTCGATGACACGCTCGGGCAATCGGAAGCGCGGGATCTGCGTGCGGATGAAGCCGCCCGGCTTGGCCTCGCCGTCGAACACGGTGACGGCATAGCCCTCCAGCGCCAGGTCGCGCGCCACGGCCAGCGACGCCGGCCCGGCGCCGACACACGCGACACGCTTGCCGTTGCGCGCGGCCGGCTTGGGCAGCATGGCGCGGAACTCGTCGCTCTTGTTGTCCGCGCAAACCCGCTTCAACCGGCAGATCGCCACCGGCTCAGGCTTGGCCGCCTGCTTCTCTTCCACGCGGCCGCGCCGGCAGGCCGGCTCGCAGGGCCGGTCGCAGGTGCGACCGAGCACGCCGGGGAACACGTTGCTGACCCAGTTGACCCAGTAGGCCTCGTCATGTCGCCCCTGCGCGATCAGCCGGATGTATTCCGGCACGGGCGTATGGGCGGGGCAGGCCCACTGGCAATCGACGACCTTGTGGAAATAGGCCGGGTCCGAGATGTCGGTCCGCTGCACGGTGTCTCCTCCGTGGGTGCGCTTTATCGCGGCAGTCTAGGACGGCCGCCCACGGGCCGTCTCTGTGGAAACCCTTTGCAATCAGGGCCATATCTGGGGATGGCCGCGCCGCGGATGACTGCTCAGCATCGACCTCGCCCATTTCGGGCACAAGGAGATCGGACATGACTTCGCGTTTCACTCGGGCACTGCAAGGCGCGGCCCTGGCCCTGTGCCTGACCACAGCCGGCCTCGCCCAGGCCGCCAACAGCTACTTCCTGCAGGTCGGCGGCCTCACCGGCGATTCCACCGACAAGGACCACAAGGGCTGGATAGCCATCGACAGCTTCAGCTGGGGCCTGACGCTGGCCACCACCGGCGGCAGCACCGCAGTCGGCAAGGCGACCTTCCAGGACTTCGCCTGGACCCAGGCCGTGGACAGCTCCACGCCGAAGTGGTTCCTGGACGTCGCCACCGGCAAGCACATCCCCCAGGTCACGCTCGACGTCGTGAAGACCGGCGGCAAGAGCAGCGCCTCCTTCTTCCAGATGATCTTCACCGAGACCCTGGGCACCGGACTGAAGCTGGGGGGCGATGCCGACAGCATCACCGCCAACGCCTCGATGTCCTCCGGTGCCACCGTGAAGCTGCGCTACCGGGCGCAGGACAGCAAGGGCGCATTCGGTCCGTGGGCGGAAGGCGCGTTCGACATCAAGGGCAACAAGGCCACGGCGCTGTTCAGCGGCGACGAGACCGTGCTGCTCGGCCTCTTCGGTGCCGGCGGCACCATCGCCTTCGACAGCCGCGCGGTCACCGCCGTCCCTGAACCGGCCAGCGCGGCCCTGCTGTTCGGCGGCCTGGCCGTTCTGGTGCTCAGGCGGCGCCGCGGCTGAGTCGCCATGGGCCCGCATGGGCGGCGGCCACGGTGACCGCCCAGCAGATCCAGCCCGTCCACATCGTGTGGCTGGGGTAGTGGGCGCCGCGCACCATCTGGCTCACGCCGAACACCACGCCCAGCGCCACCGTGGTGACGAGCCAGGCATGTGCAGCGCGCGGATAGGCACGCGCCAGAGCCCAGCCGCCGGCAAGGTACGAAAACGCTGCGCTGGCGTGACCGGAGGGGAAGCAACGCCCACCGCCGCCATCAACAACGCCGAACGCCCAGTGCGACACGTAACGCGCCCGGCCGCCGAACTCGGCAAGGTCCCACGGACAACTGGTCAGCGTGAAGCTCTTGATGATGGGAATCAAAGCCAGGCAGAACGCAGTCACCGCAAGCCACCAGACCCGCTCGCGCCGAGTCAGCAGCGGCAGGAAACGCGGCCACAGGTTGACAGCGACGATGCAGGCCATCACCACCATGGCCAGACGCTGCCCGCCTTTGTGCAGCAAGCCCTCGGTGAACCAGGACTCCTTCAAGGCAAAGCCGCTGGCGTCGCCGATGTGCCGCACGATCCAGAGGTCTAGCCCGCTAGCGTCCCAGGCCAGCAGCAGCACGAGGGCCAGTGCGGCCCAGCGAAACGGAAGGAGGTTTTGCATCGGAGGCATTGTCTACACTGCCCCGATGTCTTTTGATTCCTTCGCCGCCGAGCGCGCCATCGCGATGGGCCGCGCCGCCCTCGAGGTCGAGGCGCGGGCGCTGACCGAGCTGGCGCCGCGCCTCGATGACGCCTTCGCACGCGCCGTGCAGACCATGCTCGCCTGCCGGGGCCGCGTGGCCGTCATGGGCATGGGCAAGAGCGGCCACGTCGGCCGCAAGATCGCCGCCACGCTGGCCTCCACCGGCACGCCGGCCCTGTTCGTCCACCCGGCCGAAGCGGCCCACGGCGACCTCGGCATGGTCACCGGCGGCGACGTCGTGCTCGCCCTGTCCAACTCCGGCGAGAGCGACGAGCTCAACGCCATCCTGCCGGTGCTCAAGCGCCTGGGCATCCCCGTCGTCGCGATGACGGGCCGCGCCGAATCCAGCCTGGCCGCGCATGCCGACGTCGTGCTCGACAGCGCCGTGGCCGAAGAGGCCTGCCCGCTGCAGCTGGCGCCCACCGCCAGCACGACGGCGCAGATGGCCCTGGGCGATGCACTGGCCGTGGCGCTGCTGGACGCGCGCGGCTTCAAGGCCGAGGACTTCGCGCGCTCCCATCCGGGTGGCTCTCTGGGCCGCAAGCTGTTGACGCATGTGCGCGACCTGATGCGCAGCGACGACGCACTGCCGCGTGTGAACGCGACCACGCCGTTCACCGAGATGATGCGGGAGATGTCCGCCAAGGCCTTGGGCCTGGCGGTTGTCGTCGACGCCGAGGACCGCGTGCAGGGCGTCTTCACCGACGGCGACCTGCGCCGCCTCATCGAACAGGGCGGCGACCTGCGTGCACTGACGGCCGCCGAAGTCGCCACGCCCAAACCGCGCACGGTCGGCGCCGATGCATTGGCCGTCGACGCCGCCGACCTGATGGAGGCCGCACGCATCACCGTCGTCCTCGTCACCGATGCCGAGAAGCACCTGCTCGGCGCGATCAGCATCAACGACCTGATGAGGGCCAAAGTCATCTGATGGCCGCGCTGCGATTCCCCCCCGAGCTGCTCGTCAAGGCCCAGGGTACGGGCCTGTCCGTCAAGCTCGCCATCTTCGACGTCGACGGCGTGCTGACCGACGGCCGCATCTACATCGGCGAGCGCGGCGAGGAGTTCAAGGCCTTCAACACGCTGGACGGCCATGGCCTGAAATCGCTGCAGCAGGTCGGCATCACGCCGGTCATCATCACCGGCCGCGACAGCCCCGCCGTGCGCCGCCGCGTTGTCGATCTGGACCTGCCGCATGCCGTCTACGGCGTGCGCGACAAGCTCGCGGCCGCCACGCCGCTGCTGGCCCAGCTGGGCGCCAGCTGGGGCGAGGTCGCCGTGATGGGCGATGACTGGCCCGACCTGCCGCTGATGATGCGCGCCGGCTTCGCCTGCGCCCCGCCCGACGCCCATGCCGAGGTGCTGGCCATCGCCCACCACGTCACCCGCGCCCGCGGTGGCTACGGCGCGGCCCGCGAGTACTGCGACATCCTGCTGATGGCCGGCGGCCACTACGAGCGGCTGCTGAACGCCCATCACGACACGCTGGACTGGGGCAAGACGCCGTGACACCCGCCGCTCTGCCCGTGCCGACGCCGCGCAGCAAGCCGCCCCGGCCCTGGCTGTGGCGGGTCCAGAGCCTGCTGTCCAGCTATCTGCCGCTGCTGCTGATGGCCTTTCTCGCCAGCGGCACCTGGTGGCTGGTGAAGAACACGCCGCTCCTCGACAGTCCCACAGAGCTGGCGCCGCCGCGCCACGAGCCCGACTACCGCATGGACAACTTCGAGCTGCAGCGCATTGCCGCCGACGGCCGGCTGCGCGTGCTGATCGCCGGCGCGGAGCTGCGCCACTACCCCGACACCGACACCGTCGAGATCGACAACGCCCGCGTGCGCGCCATCGCGCCCGACGGCAGCCTGGCCATCGCCGAGGCCAAGCGCGCGATCAGCAACGGCGACGGCAGCGACATGCAGCTGCTGGGCGGCGTGCACCTGCGCCGCCTGGCCGCCGGCGTCGGCGAAGGCGCAGCGGCCCAGCTCGAGGTGCGCGGCGAGTTCCTGCAGGCCCTGTCCAACAGCGAGATCCTGCGTTCCCACCTGCCGGTCACCATCCGCCAGGGCGCCGCGACGCTGAATGCGCAGAACTTCGAGTACCGCCACCTGACCGGCCAGGTCAGCTTCACCGGCAGGGCACAGGGCCAGATCACGTCACGGGGCGGCAAATGAGGGCCGAGCGCCGGGCCGCTCCCAAGCCGGCCCGCATCCCCTCGGGGGATCGAATCGCGTGCTCGCGAGGCGAGGACCGCCCATGAACGAGCTGGTCTTCATCACCGGCGCGTCCAGCGGCATTGGCCAGGCGCTGGCGCTGCGCTACTACCGCGACGGCGCACGCCTGGCCCTGGTCGCGCGCCGCACCGCCGAGGTCGAACGCTGGGCCGCCGAACAAAAGCTCGACGCCGCGCGCTTCAAGGTCTACGGCGCCGACGTGGCCGACCTCGACGCCATGGTCCGCACCGGCCGCGACTGCATCGCCACGCAAGGCCTGCCCGACGTCGTCATCGCGAACGCCGGCATCAGCATCGGCATGGACACGGCCCACTTCGACGACCTGGACGTGATGCGCCGCATCTTCGCGACCAACAACGTCGGCCTGGCCGCCACCTTCCATCCGTTTGTTGCCGCCATGATGGCGCGCGGCTCGGGCACCTTGGTCGGCGTTGCGAGCGTCGCCGCCATCCGCGGTCTGCCCGGGCATGGCGCCTACAGCGCCAGCAAGTCGGCCGTCGTCGCCTACTGCGAAAGCCTCAGGGGCGAATGCCGGCCCTTCGGTGTCAAGGTCGTCACGCTGCTGCCCGGCTACATCGACACGCCGCTGACGCGCGGCAATCGCTACTCCATGCCCTTCCTGATGCGCGTCGACGACTTCGCCGACCAGGCCGTGGGCGCCATCCGCGCGCAGGTGAGCTACCGCGTCATCCCCTGGCAGATGGGCGTACTGGCCAAGGTGCTGCGCCTGCTGCCCAACTGGCTCTACGACCGCGCGCTGGCCAGCCGGCCGCGCAAGAAGCGCGCGAGCGAGTAGCTGACCGAGGCCCAGGCCCGACCCTTCGGGCTGCGATTCGCAGGTCCAGGCCAGAGAGCCCGCCCCAAAAAGCACAAGGCGCCCGAAGGCGCCTTGCTGTGCTGAATCTGGCAGGGATCAGTAGCCGCCGCCACCGTAGCCGCCGCCACCGGAACGGCCACCGCCGCCACCGTAGCTGCCGCCGCCACCGCCGCCGGAACGGCCACCGCCGCCACCGCCGTAACCGCCGCCACCACCGCCGTAGCCGCCGCCACCGCCGGAACGGCCACCGCCGCCACCGCCGTAGCCACCACCACCGCCGTAGCCGCCGCCACCGCCGGAACGGCCACCGCCGCCACCGCCATAGCCGCCACCACCACCGTAGCCGCCGCCGCCGGAACGGCCACCGCCGCCACCGCCGAAGCCGCCCGGACGCTCTTCACGGGGACGAGCCTCGTTGACGACGATGGCGCGGCCTTCGAGGGCCTGGCCATTCATGCCGTTGATCGCGGCTTGCGCCTCGGCATCGGAGCCCATTTCGACAAAGCCGAAACCTTTGGAGCGACCGGTTTCACGATCCATCATGACCTTTGCGGAGGTCACCGTACCGAACTGACCGAATGCTTCTTGCAGCGATTCGTCACGCACGCTGTAGGCGAGATTGCCCACGTAAAGCTTGTTTCCCATGGGGAAGCCCTTCTCTTCTCAAAACCAAAAAACCATGTGGAGCTTCAACCCATCGTGAACCATTCAAGCGAAGGTGCGGCGTCCAGACACAGGCGAATCATTATGGTGGCGGGGTAAAGAAATGCGGGACGGCCCTCCGGCAAGTGTTGTTTTTACGAGCTAGCACAAACCCTGGAGATTTGGGGTCCTCACCGTTCCGTCATCGATACCATCGCCAGCCGCCCCGACCGCCACCATGACACCACCCCTGCTTTCCGCTCTAGCCCGCGTACTCGCCAGCATCGACGCACCGCGCAATCTGCGCGCCCTTTACGCCCTGCTGGCTGGTTTTTGCCTGAGCGGCCTGCTGCTGGCCATGGCCCGCTCGGCGCTCGGGCGTGATCAGAACCTGCTCAGCGCGCTGTGGCTGGGCCTCGGCTTGGCTGTCGCCTTTTTCGGCGTCAATGCCACCGGCCTGATGCTGATGGACCAGGCCCGCGGCCGCCCCGTGCGCGACCCGCAGGATGCGCTGTCGGACGCACTGCGCAGCGGCCACCGTGTGCTGATCGCGCTGCTGGCCTGCGTCGCCCTGGCCGGCTTGGCCGTGCTGGCCCTGGCTGGCCTGTTGTGGGCGACGCACCTGCCCGTCATCGGCGCGCCCTTGCTGGCCGTCGTGCTGCCGGTGGGCGTGCTGATGCTGGGCGGCATCACCTTCGTGCTGGTCATCCTCGTCGGGCCGCTGGCCGGGCCGGCCGTCTGGGCCGGGCAGCGCAGCGCGGGCGTGCTGAGATTTCTGCGCGGCCGCCTGCGCCACGGCCTGCCCGAGACGGCCTTGCTGATGGCCACCGTCTATCTGATGGTGGCGCTGGCGACGGCGGCGGTCAGCTTCGTCGTCGTCAGCGGCAGCCAGCTGTTGGCTGGGCTGGCCATCCTCGGCGCCGGCGTCGAGCTGCCGGCCAGGCAGCTGCTGGCCGGCGTCATGGGACTGGGGCCACGGGCCTTCAGCGCCAGCAGCGTGCCGCTGGAGGGCGGCACGCTGGGCTTGGCGGCGCTGATCGGCGGCGGTGTCGTGTTCGCGCTGGTCCTGGTGCTGCCGACGCTGGTCTGGCTGCGCGGCTGCTGCGCGGTCTACCTGGCGCTGACAGAACCGGAATGAGGCCGCGGATTGCTTCGCTGGTGCCGAGCGCCACCGAGACGCTGGTGGCGCTGGGGCTTGGCCCCTGCCTGGTCGCCCGCACGGGCTTCTGCATCCACCCGGCCGACGTCGTGCGGGGCGTGCCCAAGGTCGGCGGCACCAAGGACGTGAACCTGGCCAAGCTCCGGAAACTCGCGCCGACCCACGTCGTCGTCAACGTGGACGAGAACCGCCTGGAAACGGCGCAAGCGCTGCGCGAGTTCGTGCCCGAGGTCATCGTCACCCACCCGAGCCGGCCCGAGGACAACCTGGCGTTGTTCGAGCAGCTGCGCTCGGCCTTCGCCGACCAGCCGGGCGTCAACGAACGCGCGGCGGCGTTGTCGGCCGAGTTCGCCACGGCGCTGGCCCGCTGCCGCGCCCAGGCCTGGCCCGGCGAAAACGTCCTTTATCTGATCTGGCGCGCCCCCTGGATGACGGTGGCGCGCGACACCTACATCTCGACGCTGCTGGCTGAAGCCCGCTGGCGCACCTGGCCCGACGTGCTTGGCGGCGAGCATGGCGCCGGCCGCTACCCCGCCTTGTCGGGTGACGAAGCCTGGCTGGGCCGCGTCGACCGCGTGCTGCTCAGCTCCGAGCCTTACCGCTTCGGCCCCGAGCACCTGGCCGAGGCGCAGGCGCTGTGCCCGCAGGCACGCGTGCAGCTCGTCGACGGCGAGCTGCTGAGCTGGTGGGGCTCGCGCGGCGCGGCGGGGCTGGACTACCTGCGCAGCCTCAGCGCGCCCAGTCAATCCGGCCCAGCAGCTTCCTGAGTCTTTCGGCCTTGGCCGGATTGAGCTGAGCCGCCCAGGCCACCCGGCCCTGCAGATGGGCCCGCCAGTCGGCATGGCCGTCGCGGTTCTGGCTGGCCGGGCCGTCGACGACGCAGCGGTGCAGCGTCGCCTTGAGCCGGTCGAACTCGTCGCGCGGCAGGTTGGGGTGGGTGTTGACGACGATGCCGCAAACCGACTGGCGTTGCGCGACGCCCAGGCTTCGCGTCTTGCGCGGGTTGACGACAAAGCCCTCGTCCGCGGCAATGGCGGCCACCCAGGCCGAGATGGCCTGCACCGGCAGCGCGGCCGGGCCGGAGATGACGAGATCGTCGGCATAGCGGCTGTAGCGCGCACCGAACTGCTCGGCCAGGCCGGCGAGGCGCGCATCCAGCGCGAAGGCGCACAGGTTGGCCAGCGCCGGCGAGGTCGGCGCGCCTTGCGGCAGGTGGGCGTCGCGCAGGCGCTGGCATTGCTGCCAGTCCAGCCGGCCCTGCGCGCGCAGCCAGGCCTCGGGCGTGGACGTGGTGCACAGCGCCGTCAGCGCGCGGGCCACGGCGGCCGAGTAGCCGAGCGTCTTGAAGAGGGCGTGCACGCGCGAGGCGCGCACGGTCGAGAAAAAGTCGCTCAGGTCGAAGCGCAAGACCCGCCCCTGCCCCGCGTGCAGCGCCGCGTGCTGCACGACCGAGCGGCCACGCGCGTAGCCGAAGGCCCCGGCGTGCGGCGGCAGGCCGTTCAGCAACTGGCCGAGCAGGCGGCGCTGCACGGCGAGCAGGTGGGGCGCCGGCACCTCCAGCAACCGCCAGCCGGCGCTGCGCTTTGGGATGAGTTGTTGGCGGTAGTGCTGCTGCGCCAGCGGCCGGCGGCGCTGCCAATCGGGCGGCAGCGTCAGCCGCCACAGGCCGGCCGGCGTCATGCCGAGGCCGCGGGCCAACGCGCCGACGGTGGGCCAGTGCGGGCGCTCCAGGCCCGCGGGTGCCGGGGGCAGTTCGTCGGGCGAGCGCAGCAGCCAGTGGCGGGCCTCGGGCCGGTGCTCACCGAACCACGCCTCGGCAAAGCCCTCGTGCGCCTCGACGCGCTCGCCCAGCGTCTGCACATCCAGCCGACGCCAGACCTCACCCGGCACGCGCGCCATCGCCCGCGCCAGGCCGGCCAGCCAGGGCGGCTGCTCGTCCAGGCAGACGGCCATGCGCGCCGCCAGCGCGGCCTCGAACCGAGGGCCGGCCAGCATCGCATGGGCCAGGGCCCGGGCCGTCATCGTGCGGGCTTGATCCACCCGTTCATCTCCCTGTGAGAAAGGTGCGGCACGCTGCCCGAGCGACGGGTGGTGCGTGAGGTGATTGGCGCATTGCGCCAGGCGTTCTCACGCCCTGCTGGACGAGAGACTCAGAACCCCCGGGGGTTGCCCCGGAGTGCCCGCCCGTGAAGGCTGGCAAAGACCTCGGGCAGCGGCCGCGCGCGGATGATAGGAGCTGACTCACAATCACTGGCCATGGACATCTACAAGCCCCTCGTCGCGCTGCTGGCCATCGTGAATCCGGTCGGCGTGGTGCCTTTCTTCATCCACTTCACGACCGCCTTCACGCGCGAACAGCGGCGCAAGACCATCCTCGTCAGCGCCTGCACGGCCGGCATCGTCATCGCGCTGTCGGCGCTGTTCGGGCTGAAGATCATCGAGTTCTTCGGCATCTCGCTGGCCAGCTTCCAGGTCGGCGGCGGCTGCCTGCTGCTGATCAGCTCGCTGCAGATGCTCAACGCCCAGCCGGCGGAGGCGCGGAAGGAAGACGTGTCCGAGGGTTCCAGCAAGGTCGACGCCGGCGCCAGCATCGCCGTCGTGCCGCTGGCCATCCCGCTGCTGACCGGCCCGGCCACCATCTCGACCATGGTCATCTACGCCGACAAGTCCCGGCACTGGTGGGAGCTGGCCATCCTGTGCGGCTACGGCGTCGTCGTCGCGCTGGTCACCTTCATCACCTTCTCGGCCAGCAGCAAGATCGCCAGGGTACTGGGCCAGACGGGCATCAACATCATGACGCGGCTGATGGGCCTGATCCTCGCCGCGCTGGCCGTGGAGCTGCTGGCCGACGGGCTCATCAAGCTCTTCCCCGTGCTCGCCGCACGCTCGATCAGCTGAAACCACCATGAACACCCTCTTCAACCTGCCGCCGATCTGGATGGCGCCGATGGCCGGCGAGGCCTCCAGCGCGGCGCTGGTCGCCGCCGTCAGCGCCGGCGGCGGCTTCGGCCAGCTGGGCGCGGCCTACCTCGCGCCGGCCCGCATCGGCGAGATCGCCGCCGACATCCGCGCCCGCACCGACCGGCCCTTCGGCATCAACCTGTTCTGCCCGCAGCCCTGGCTGCGCGACGACGACGCGCTGGACGCCTACCTGGCACGCCTGGCCGCCTGGCATGCCGAACTGGGCCTGCCGGCACCCACGCGGCCGACGCAGTTCGAAGAGGACTTCGACGCGCAGCTCGAAGCCACCATCGCCGCCCGGCCCGCCGCCATCAGCTTCGTCATGGGCGACCCCGGCGTGGCGCGCGTGGCCGCGTTGAAAGCGCAGGGCTTCAAGGTGCTGGGCACGGCCACGCAGGTGGCCGAGGGCCTGCTGCTGCAGGCCAGCGGCGTCGATGCCGTCATCGCCCAGGGCTACGAAGGCGGCGGCCACCGCGGTGGCTTCCTCGGCGCCAAGCAGGAGGGCGCATTGCTCGGCACCATGGCGCTGGTGCCGATGCTGGTGGACGCGCTCGACATCCCCGTCATCGCCGCCGGCGGCATTGCCGATGCACGCGGCGTGGCGGCGGCGCAGGCGCTGGGTGCCAGCGCGGCGACCGTGGGCACGGCCTTCCTGCTCGTCGACGAATGCCCGTTGTCGCCGACCTACCGTGCGGCGCTGCTGGCCGCCCATGATGCCGACTCGACGCTGACCCGCGCCTTCTCCGGGCGCCTGGCGCGCGGCGTGGCCAATCGCGTCACGCGCGAGCTCGCCGACGTCACCCTGCCCGCCTTTCCGCAGCCCAACGCGGCCAGCCGGCCGATGCGCCAGGCCGCAGCCAGGGCCGGCGAGGCCGACTTCATCAGCCTGTGGGCCGGCCAGGCCCTGCCGCTGAATCGCGCACCGGGCACGGCGGCGCAGCTCGTTGCGGCGTTGGCGAAGGGCTGGCGCGCTTGATCGCCACCATCCTGCTGCTGGAAGACGACCCCGCCATCGCGGACACGGTCGTGTTCGCGCTGCGCCGTGAGGGCTTCGAGGTCGAGCACCACGGCTGGCTGGCCGAGGCCCGCGAACGGCTGCGCACGGCGCCCGCCCCGGAGCTGCTCATCCTCGACATCGGCCTGCCCGACGGCCATGGCCTGGACCTGTGCCGCGAGCTGCGCGCCGGACCTCTGCGCCAGCTGCCCGTCATCGTGCTCAGCGCACGCAGCGAGGAGATGGACCGCGTGCTCGGCCTGGAGCTGGGCGCCGACGACTACCTCGCCAAGCCCTTCAGCCCGCGCGAGCTGGTGGCCCGCGTGCGCGCGTTGCTGCGGCGCGCGCAAGCCGCCCCGGCCGCCCAGTCCTCCGTGAGCGGCTTCGCCATCGAAGGCACGCGGGTGAGCCTGGACGGCGTGCTGCTCAACCTCACCAAGCTGGAGCTGGGCCTGCTCAACCACCTGCTGCGCGCGCCGCAGCGCATCCATTCGCGCGACGCGCTGCTGGATGCCGTCTGGGGCAGCAGCGCCGAGAGCACCGACCGCACGGTGGACACCCACATCAAGACGCTGCGCGCCAAGCTGCGCGCGGCCGCGCCGGCGCGCGACCCGATCAAGACCCATCGCGGCCTCGGTTACTCCCTCGAACCATGAGGCTGGGGCTCCGCGTCTTCTTCGGCTTCTTCCTCATTGCCGGCCTCAGTGCCGTGCTGCTGCTGAAGGTCTTCCTGGCCGAGGTCAAGCCCAGCGTGCGCGAGGTCATGGAAGACCTGATGGTGGACACGGCCCACCTGATGGCCGAGACCGCCGCCGACGAGATGGACGCCGACGGCATCAAGCCCGGCAGCCTGCTCGCCGCGCGGCTGCAGCGCTACGTGAAGCGCGAGGTCGACGTGCCGATCTGGGGCCTGCGCAAGCAGAGCCTGGACCTGCGCATCTACGTGACCGACGCGCGCGGCCGCGTCGTGCTCGACTCCGGCCAGCCCTCGGCCGTGGGCCAGGACTACTCACGCTGGCGCGACGTGGCGCTGACGCTGCGCGGCGACTACGGTGCGCGCTCGACGCGCTACTCGCCGGAGGACCGCAGCACCATCCTCGTCGTCGCGGCGCCCATCCTGAAGGACGGCCAAACGCTGGGCGTCGTCAGCGTGGCCAAGCCGGTGGCCAGCGTGCAGCGCTTCATCGACCGCGCCGAGCGCCGCGTGTTCTGGGCCGGCGCCGCGCTGCTGGCGGCCAGCCTCATCGTCGGCGTGACGGTGACCCTGTGGCTGGTGGCCTCGGTGCGGCGGCTGCGCCGCTATGCCCAGCAGGCCCAGGCCGGCCAGGCCATCGCGCCACCGGCCATGCCCGGCGAGCTGGGCGACCTGGCGAACGCGATGGACGCGATGCGCCGCCGCCTGGAAGGCCGCGAGCAGCTGGAGCACGACGTGCGCGCGCTGACGCACGAACTGAAGAGCCCGCTGGCCGCGCTGCGCGCCAGCGGCGAACTGCTGCAGGACGAACTGCCGGCCGCCGATCGCCAGCGCTTTGCCGCCCAGGTGCTGGACCAGACCGCGCGGCTGCAGACGCTGGTGGAGCGCGTGCTGGCGTTGTCGCAGCTGGAAGTCCAGGTGGGCCTGGGCGAGCGCCAGCGCGTGGACCTGGCCGAATGGGCCGAGGCCCAGCTCGAACGGCAGGCGCCGCGGCTGTCGCAGAAGGGGCTTGCCATCGCATGGGCCGCGCGCGAGGCCGTGGTGGTCGACGTCGACACCGCCTTGCTGGAGCTGGCCTTCGGCAACCTGCTCGTCAACGCCATCGACTTCGCGCCTGCCGGCTCGACGCTGGAACTGGCCGTCAGCACGACGCCGACGACCGCGCGCCTGACGCTGCGCGACCATGGCCCAGGCGTGCCGCCCGCCGGCTTCGCGCAGCTGGGCAAACGCTTCTTCTCGACGGCGCGACCCGGCAGCCTGGTGAAGGGCTCGGGCCTGGGCCTGGCCATCGCGCGGCGCGTGGCGGAGCTGCATGGCGGGCGGCTGGCGTTCGAGGCGGCGGAGCCGGGCTTGCGCGTGATGCTGGTGCTGCAGCGCTGACTTCACGCTGCCTTCACACAGCTCTTCCTGCCCTCACGTCGCCTGGCGATGCTGGCGGCATGAACCTCAACCCCACTTTCGCCAAGCTGGCCATCCTGGCCGTCGTCACCGCCGTGCTGTGCATCGTGCTCGCCCAGATCGGCGGCCTCGTGCATGAAAGGCAATCGCGCCAGCACGAGGCCGCGCAGAGCGTCGAGCAGTCGCTGGCCGGCCCGCAAACCTTGCTCGGGCCCATCCTGATGCGCAATTGCAAGGAAACCTGGGCGCCCTACAAGGACGGCGTCCAGAGCCGGGACATCGCGCTGCGCCTGCCTCCGTCACAACTGCAGATCAGCGGCGGCCTCAGCCCCGACCCGCGCAACCGCGGCCTGTTCAAGATCAACGCCTACGCCAGCAAGCTGACCTTCGCGGCGCGCTGGGACGAGCTGGCCACGCTGACGCCGCAGCCCGAGAACGCAAGCGGCCGCGTCGAATGCGGCGACCTCATCGCGATGTTCGCAACCAGCGACGCGCGCGGCCTGCGCAACGTCGAGCTCAAGCGTGACGGCCATCTGCTGAATGCGCGCCCCGGCACGACGAACGCCCTCTACCCCACCGGCCTGCACACGAGCCTGCCCATGCCTCGTCCGGGCGAGCCGTTGGAACTGAACCTGGCCGTGGACCTGGTCGGCACGCAGAGCCTGGCCATCGTGCCTGCCGCCAGCAACACGGCAGTGACGCTGCAATCCAGCTGGCCGGACCCGAGCTTCGGCGGGCGCTTCCTGCCGGCGGACCGCCAGGTCGGCGTCTCCGGCTTCTCGGCGCGCTGGCAGGTCACCGAGCTGGCCAGCACCGCAGCGGCGGATGTCGTCGCCGGCAAGAAGGACCTGGAAACGCTGAGCGTGGAGCTGCTCGACCCCGTGAACGCCTACGTCATGGCCGACCGCGCCATCAAGTACGGCCTCATCTTCATCGCGCTGACCTTCGTCACCGTCGGCCTGACCGAGCTGCTGAGCGGCCAGCGCGTGCACCCGGTGCAATACCTGCTCGTCGGCATGGCGATCAGCCTGTTCTTCCTGCTGCTGCTCAGCCTGTCTGAGCACCTTAGCTTCCTGAGGGCGTATCTGATCGCGGCCACTGCGGCGGCCGTCGTGCTCACGCAGTACGCCGCAGCCATGCTGGGCGGGTGGCTGCGTGGCCTGGCCTTCGGTGCCGGCATCGCGCTGATGTACGGCGCCCTCTACGTGCTGCTGAAGCAGGAGCAGGCGGCCCTGCTCATCGGCGCGGTGCTGCTGTTCGCCGTGCTGGCCGTCGTCATGACGCTGACGCGCAAGCTGGACTGGTATCGGCTGGGCGGCACGCCGGAGTGACGCGTGAATTACTCTAGGGCCTGCATCCGCCCTCCCAGCACGCCCGTTAGCGCCCATGTCCAAAGAAGGCTTCGACTACATCATCGTGGGCGCCGGCACCGCCGGTTGCCTGCTCGCGAACCGGCTCAGCGCCAATCCGCACAAGCGCGTGCTGCTCATCGAGGCCGGCGGCAAGGACGACTACCACTGGATCCACATCCCCGTCGGCTACCTCTACTGCATCGGCAACCCGCGCACGGACTGGTGCTTCAACACCGAGGCCGAAGCCGGCCTCAACGGCCGCAGCCTGCGCTACCCGCGCGGCAAGGTGCTGGGCGGCAGCTCCAGCATCAACGGCATGATCTACATGCGCGGCCAGAGCCGCGACTACGAGCACTGGGCCGAGGCCACCGGCGACGACACCTGGCGCTGGGAACGTGTGCTGCGGGCCTTCCGCCGCCACGAGAACCACTGGCGGCTGGACGACCCCAAGACGGCGCCCGAGGGTTTCGCGGCCGTGCACGGCCACAAGGGCGAATGGCGCGTGGAGCAGCAGCGCCTGCGCTGGCCCATCCTCGACGCCTTCGCCGCCGCCTGCAGCCAAGCCGGCATTCCGGCCACGAGCGACTTCAACGCCGGCAACAACGAAGGCGTCGGCTATTTCGAGGTCAACCAGAAGAAAGGCCTGCGCTGGAACACGGCCAAGGCCTTCCTGCGGCCAATCACCTTCGCTCGGCCTAACTTCGAGCTGTGGACCGGCGCCCAGGTGCGCAAGCTGCGCCTGCTGCACGACGATGCCGGCCTGCGCTGTGGCGGTGTCGAGGTGCTGACGCCGCGCGGCGTGGAGCAACCTTGGCTGAATGCCGGCGGCGAGGTCATCCTGGCGGCCGGCGCCATCGGCTCGCCGCAGATCCTGCAGCTCTCCGGCCTCGGCCCGGCGGGCCTGTTGCAGGGGTTGGGCATCAAGGTCGAGCAGCACCTGCCCGGCGTGGGCGCCAACCTGCAGGACCACCTGCAGATCCGCGCCGTCTACAAGGTGCAGGGCGCCAAGACGCTGAACACGCGCTCGGCCTCGCTGCTCGGCAAGGCCATGATCGGCCTGGAATACGCACTGCGCCGCAGCGGCCCGATGAGCATGGCGCCCAGCCAGCTCGGCGCCTTCACGCGCAGCAGCCCGGAGAAGGTCTGGCCCGACCTGGAATACCACGTGCAGCCGCTGTCACTGGACGCTTTCGGCGAGCCGCTGCACGGCTTCAACGCCTTCACGGCCAGCGTCTGCAACCTGAACCCGAGCAGCCGCGGCACGGTGCACATCACGGCGCCGGACGCGGCCGTGGCACCGGCCATCAAGCCCAACTACCTGTCCACCGAAGGCGACCGCCACGTGGCCGCCGAGAGCCTGCGGCTGACGCGGCGCATCGTGGCCCAGCCGGCGCTGGCTGGCTTCAAGCCGGAAGAGTTCAAGCCCGGGCCGCAGTACCAGACGGACGAGGAGCTGGCGCGCCTGGCCGGCGACATCGCGACGACCATCTTCCACCCCGTGGGCACCTGCCGCATGGGGCGCAAGGACGATCCGGGCGCTGTGCTCGACTCGCGGCTGCGCGTGCGCGGCGTGACGGGGCTGCGCGTGGCGGATGCGAGCGTGATGCCGACGATCACGAGCGGCAATACGAATTCGCCGACCTTGATGATTGCGGAGAAGCTGGCGGGGTGGCTGGTATAGCGTTCAGCGCCGCAAGACTGGGCGACGGGCAGGTTCGCTTCAGGCCGGCGTTGCCTCGGCGCGCCGCACCGGCAGCGTGACGCGGAAGGTCGTGCCACTGCCGACCTGGCTGTGCACGTCGATGCGCCCGCCGTGCTTTTGCACGATGCCGTAGGACGACGACAGCCCCAGCCCTCTGCCCTGGCCGACGGGCTTGGTGGTGTAGAAGGGCTCGAAGATGCGCCCGAGCACTGCTTGCGGCATGCCGCAGCCCGTGTCGGTCACTTCCAGCCACACGTGCGCGTCGCCTTCACAACCGGTTCGAAGCGTGATCGTGCCGCGAACGCCGTTGTCGATCGCATGGGCCGCGTTGACGACCAGGTTCAATACCACCTGGTTGATCTGCGACGGCATGCAGTCGACCTCCGGCAAGCGGCCGAACTCCCGCACCAGGTCGGCCTTGTGCTGCACTTCGCCAGCGGCCAGGTTGAGCGTGGATTCAATACCCGCGTGCAGGTCGACGCGCTGCCATTCCTGCCCGACATCGATGCGTGAGAAATCCTTCAGGTCCTGCACGATCTGGCGAACCCGCATCAGGCCCTCGCGCGATTCCCGGATCAGTGCCGGCATGTCGTCGTGCAGGTAGTCCAGGCCCACCCGCTC
>JAEKLF010000318.1 GCA_019509985.1 Burkholderiales bacterium
CCGTGCCGGGCGATGACGAGCATTTCGTCGAAGCGCCGCCTTCGGAGGCCGCGGCGGCCTTCCCCGCGGGATCGGTTCACATCGACTGGCAAAACGATCCGGGTGCCATCTCAAGCCGCCTGTCGATCACGCAGACGGCGCCCAGCGCGAGCATGGGAAGCATGCCGTTCAGCGCGACCGGCAGCTTCAGCGCATTGACCAGCGAGGCATGGCCGGCCCTTGGAGCGGGTGACGTGGCTGCCGTGGCAGCTCAACCGGCCAGCGCGACCGGGACCTTCCATGCGCTTGTCGGCACACCGATCCAGGCCTTTTCGTCGGACGTGTTGATCCAGGTGGCGCCGCTCAGTGCGACGGGAACGTTCCGCGTCATGAACAACAGGCCCATGCCAGCGATCGCGGTTGGAGACCTGCCGGCAGGCGGGGAGCCGCCCGCGGCGGCCACTGCGCCCTTCATGGAGATGACGGGGGAGATGTTCCCGACGATGGCTGGCGGCGGCGGTTCCGGCGGAGGCGTTGGAGTGGCCCAGGCCATGCTCGGTGGCGCCATGTCGCCCATGATGTTTGCTGGTGCGACCTTCATGGGCGCCTGGCAGGTCGAGAACGAGCCGTCGGGTCCGACGTCGGTGGGCTTGTGCTTCATGCCCATCGTCGGTTCGCGCCAGGATGCGCTGGCATGGCGTGACAGCGAACCAGGCCAGGCCTGGGCAAAGGATGCGCTGGCCATCACGTTGCTGAGCTTCGCGGCCATTGGCGAAATCTGAGGAGCAAGCCATGAGCACAGAACCTGATTTCTCCAAGCTTCGTGACTTTCCGGCGGCGGACTGGGAGGCCGAGTTCCGCCAGTACATCGGCAAAGAGATCCAGTTCCTGCCGGACGACTGGGTCAGCAAGATCGAGGTCAAAGGACCTGTCCTTGAGCAGTTGAAGCTGGACGGCGATGAGCTCATGAAGCTCAAGAGCCAGCGGCCGGATCGGGCGGCCAGCATCAAATGCCAGGCCGAGTCGGTGCAGGGAATGGCCTGTGGCCTGACGGCGCTGGTCGGCGCGCGGGACCTCGCCAAGCTCGACCGGCCGATGACGTCCAAGGCATTGAACGCGGCCAACGAAGAACTGCTGGCCGTGGTCTTCTACTTCAAGAGCAAATTCAACGCGGCCAGGCCTTCGGCCTATCTCCCCAACCTGGAGCCGATGTTCGCCAAGCCCGACCCGCTGTACCCTGGGCATCCGAGCTACCCCAGCGGGCATGCTGCGCAGTCCCGCATGGTGGCGCTGATCTACGGCG
>JAEKLF010000031.1 GCA_019509985.1 Burkholderiales bacterium
TGGCGATCATGGCCTGGATTTCCTCAAGCTTGCTCGGGATGTCCGACACGAAGAGCTGGTTGGTACGCGGCTCGAAGATCACGCTGCCACGTGTCGACAGGATTCGCGTCCCGCCCCCCGAGCCTCCGCTGCTCCCACCACCGCCTGAGCCAGTCGACTGCCCTGTGAGACCTTTGGCGAGGTCCTCGGCCTTCACATAATTGAGCTGGAAGGATTGCGTGCGCACCGGTTCGAGTTGCGCGATCGCGGCCTTGGATTCGAGGTCGAGCTTCTCCTTGGCGGCGAGTTCTTCCTTGGGCGCAATCCACAGCACATTGCCGGCCTTCTTCAGACCCAGACCTTTGGCCTGCATGATGATGTCGAGCGCCTGATCCCAGGGCACGTCCTTCAGGCGCAGCGTCACATTGCCGGTCACGGTGTCGCTGGTGACGACGTTGAAATTCGTGAAGTCGGCAATGACCTGCAGCAGCGCCCGGACCTCGATATTCTGGAAATTCAGCGACAGCTTGTCGCCCGAATAGCCCGGTCCTTGGGTGAGTTTGTTCGGATCGACCTTCAATGGTCTGACTTCAAGCACAAACTGGTTGTCGCTCTGGTAGGCGCTGTGCTCCCAGCTGCCCTTGGGCTCGACGACCATGCGCACACGGTCACCCGTCTGGGTCGTCGTGATCATCTGCACCGGCGTGCCGAAGTCGGTCACGTCAATCTTGCGGCGCAGGTTCTCTGGCAAACTGGAACGCAGGAATTCGACGACGAGGCCCTGGCCCTGCTGCTGGATGTCCACACCGACCTGGGTGCTTGGCAGGTTTACGATGACCCGGCCGGTGCCATCGGCACCACGACGGAAGTCGATGTCGCGCAGCGGCTGCGGTGCGGCGTTCTGGCTCTGCGCGAAGTGCACCGGCTCACCGGGCGCCTGGGCTGTCGGCGCCGTGGCGCTCAGCACGAGCACGAGCGCGCTGCCCTCGAGTTTGGCGGTGTAGTTGGAGGCCTGACGCAGGTTCAGCACGATTCGCGCACGGTCCCCGGCCTGGGCCACCTTGGCCGAGCGCAGATTGCCCTGGTTGATGTCGACCTCGCTGCGGCCGATGGCATTCACGACGCCGGGCAGATCGATGGCGATGCGCGGTGGCGTCTGGAGCGTGAAGCCGGTTGGCACGGCGGCCAGCGGTTCGCTCAGCTCGATGCGAACCACCTCGACACCCGCCTGCTGGCTGGTGTTGATCGCGCGTATCTGCGTCTGAGCCCAGGCGGCTGGCGCTGCCAGCCATGCGAGTGCAAATCCCAGCAACCAGCCACGGCCCATCGACTTGCTCTCCTGCAACGTACTGTTGTTCATCGTCCCTTCTCCTGTAGCTGGAGGGTACTGGTGCGTTCAATCCACTCGCCCGCAGCGTCCTGGACGACTTCTCGCAACGTGATTTCGGTCTCGCTGATCTTGATGATGCGGCCGAAGTTTTGACCGAGGTAGTCCCCGGCCTTGACCTGATAAAGCAGGTTGTCGACCCGCAGCAGCGCATAGCGCCGGTTGTCGCGCGTCAGGCTGCCCACCATGGACATGTTGTCCAACGGATAGGCCTCCAAGGGCTCCTTGCGGCGATTGATCTCCGCGGCCAGCAGCGAATTGGGCTGCGCGGCTTCCTGCTTGATCGCGACGCTGAGCTTCTGGGTGCTGAAGGGGTCCACACCGGCGCCTGATTCATAGGGCTGCGGCAGGAACTTCTTTGGCGGCAGCAGCGGCGTGACGGTGGGCTTGGCTTCCTTGCGCTGCTGCTCCATCCATTGGCGCAACTCGTCCATGTCGCCACCACAAGCGGTCAGTAGCAGCGTCAGCGCGAGGGGAATCAGCGGGCGCTTCATTTCTTGCCTCCCGCCTTGGCCGCGGCTTTCCTCTGCTCGGCCACCTCGCTGGTGTCCAGATAACGGTAGGTGCGCGCAGTGGCCTCCATGCTGAGGGCTCCGCTCGCATCGCGAGTGTTGGGCGCCAGCACGGTGAGGTTGTGCAGCGTGACGATGCGCGACAGGTTGGACACGTCGGCCGCGAAGGCGCCGATGTCGTGATACCGACCCGACACCCGCAACGCGATCGGCAGCTCGGCGTAGTAGTCCTTGACCAGCACCTGGCCCGGGCGGAACAGCTCGAACTGCAGGCCTCGGCCGACGCCGGCGCTGCTGATGTCGGACAGCAGCGAGTCGATCTCGGCCTTGCCGGGCAATTGCTTCTCGAGCTGGGTCACGTACTCCTCGACCTGGCTCTTCTGCTTGCGCAGTTCGGGCAGGTTGACGGCCTGGGCCAGCTTGTTCTTGTAGTCCTGGCGCAGCTGCGGTTCGCGGTCGCGTTCGGCATCGAGCCCGGCCTGCACATCGGCAAGCAGGAAGAAATATCCAACGCCGATGACGGCGACCATGACGGCCAGCGACGCCGCCAGCTTGGGCGCCAGCGGCCATTGGCCTGGCTCTTTGGGATTGAGGCCCTGGAACTGGCTCGCGAATTCCGCGAACCAGGCGTTCAGGTCGATCTTGGGCATGGAGGTGGCCATGGTCGATCAGCTCTTCTTCTGGGCCGCGATAGCCGTCGCAGCGTCGCGCGGCGGTGCCTTGATCGAAACCTTCATCGAGAAGTCCAGCAGCCGGCGCTGCTCACGCGAGTTGGTGCTGACGTTCGCGAGCTTGACTTCGATGAGGTCCGGCTTTTCCAGCCACTCCGAGTTGCGCGAAACGTTGCGCAGGAACTCGGAGACGCGCTCATTGGTCTGCGCAATGCCGCTGATGGTGACCAGCTTGTTGTCCTGCCGGATTGCCGTCAGATAGATGCCCTCGGGCGCCAGCCGCGCGAGATCGTTCAGCAACTGAACCGGCGTGTTGCGGTCGGTCTGCAGATCCTCGACCGCACGTTGGCGCGACTTCAACGACTCGATCTCCGCCTTCAGGTTGGCGATGTCCTTGATCTGGGCTTCAAGGCGAGAGATCTCGCTTTGGATGTATTGGTTGTGCGACTGCTGCTCCGTCGTCAGGAACTGCAGCAGCAGATAGCCCGCCACGACGAGGCCTGCACCGACGAGGCCTGCCAGACCCAGCCCGGCAAAGAACGCGGCCTTGCGCCGCTTGCGCCTCTCCTCGCGGTAGGGCAGCAGGTTGATCAGGATCACTGGAAGAACCTCCGCATCGCGAGGCCACAGGCGGTCAGATACGAGGGCGCCTCACGGCGCAGCTTGGACTCGCGCACCGCCGCCCCCATGTCCATGTTCTCGAAGGGATTGACCACCATGCAGGCGAAGCCGGTCAGGTCCGTCACCCGCTCCTTCAATCCAGGCAGCGTCGCGGTACCACCGGCCAGCATCACGTAATGCACCTTGTGGTGCGGCGTGCTGGTGAAGAAGTACTGCAACGCGCGCCCGATCTCTTGCGACAGGCTGTCGACGAAGGGGTTCAGCACGCCGGCCTCGTAGTCTTCCGGCAACTCGTTGGCCAGCTTCTTCTGTTCGGCCTCCTCGAAGGAGAAGCCGTACTGACGTGAGATGAGCTGCGTCAGCTGGGAGCCTCCGAAGGACTGGTCGCGGTCGTAGAGCAGTTCGTCGTCGCGCAACACCTTGAGGCTGGTCGTGTCGGCACCGATCTCGAACAGCGCGACGAGGGCGTCCTTGCCCTCGTTGGGCAGGGCAGCGATGAGCCGGCCCATGGCCATGCGCGACGCGTGCGACTCGATGTCCAGCACCACGGGCTTCAAGCCCGCCGCCTCGGCCAGACCCTGGCGGTCCTGCACGCGGTCCTTGCGCGAGGCCGCGATCAGCACCTCGACATCGCCGACCGACGTCGGGCTCGGGCCGATGACGCAGAAGTCCAGGCTGACCTCGTCCAGCGAGAAGGGGATGTATTGATTGGCTTCGGCCTCGACCTGCAGCTCGAGCTCCTCCTCGCGCAGGCCGGCGGGCAGCATGATCTTCTTGGTGATGACGGCCGACTGCGGCATGGCCAGTGCCGCGTCGCGGGTCTTGCTGCCGCTGCGCGCGACGACACGGCGCACCGCATCGGCGACCTCGTCGAATTTCTCGA
>JAEKLF010000058.1 GCA_019509985.1 Burkholderiales bacterium
TGGACAACCTCGTCTTCCACCCCACCGAGGCGCGCGTCATCGCCGTGCTGGACTGGGAGCTGTCCACGCTGGGCCATCCGCTCGCGGACTTCAGCTACCACTGCATGAGCTGGCACATCCAGACCTCGGGCGCCGCGCGTGGCCTGGGCGGCAAGAACCTCGTCGAGCTGGGCATTCCGAGCGAGCGCGAGTACGTGCAGCGCTACTGCGAGCGCACCGGTCGTGCGGACGTGAACGCCGTCATGGCGGACTGGAACTTCTACATGGCCTACAACATGTTCCGCATCGCGGCCATCGTGCAGGGCATTGCCAAACGCGTCGTGGACGGCACCGCCTCCAGCGCCCAGGCCAAGGAGACGGCGGCGAGCGTGAGGCCGCTGTCGCAGCTGGCCTGGAGCTTCGCGCAGAAGGCGTGAGCCCTCGCCCAGTCCGCAGACGCTGAACGCGCGCGGCCTGACCGGTCCCCCGACGGGACGGCGATGTTTGCGGCATTGAGCCGCAAACATCGCCAAGGCGGGGCCGGCTTGGAGCGGCCCTGCGCTCGGCCCGGAACAGCCAGGCGACTGAAGCGTCAGGTCACATCGCCAGGGCGCGTCGATGGCGTCCAGGCGACGGACGTCGTGGTCGGCCAGGCGCCGGCGTCGGACAGCCGGCCGTTGACACGCCGCGCCTCGCGCGCCGCGCATTCGAGCAGGCGCACCAGACCCTGGACCTGCGGCAGTTCGGCCTGGCTCATCTCGGTACGCAGATAGAGGTTACCGCGCATGCTCATCAGCACGAAGGGATGGCCCTCGGGCAGCAGGTCCTGGCTGGCCTGGGCCAGCGCCTCGCTGAACTCGCCGTCCAGCCAGGCGCCGGTCAACTCCTTGGTCACGCCGACGACGCCGTAGCGCTGGCGCACGATCTGCGAGGCCGCGTTGTTGAACTTGGGGAACATCACCAGCCAGCGCATCTCCTCCGGCGTGTCGGTGTCGACGCGGGTCTTGAGGGTGTCGGTGTAGGCCTCGAAGACGGCGCGCTCGAGGTTCTCCATCAGCGCGCGGCACAGCACCATCAGCTGCAGGTCGGGGTGCAGGCCCATCTCGCAGCGCATGCGCAGTTCCGACCCCGGCAGGTAGCTGCGCTGCGACACGCCCCATTCGATGCGCAGCGGTCCGGGCTGGGCCTTGGGATGCTCGATGAGGAAGCCCTGGCCGTCGCGCGTCGGCGTGAACGTCGCACCGCGCGCCTCGGCCCATTCCTGGATCGGACGCCAGCGTGCCGCGTTGGCACGGGTCTCGAGCCAGTGCTTGACTTGCTTTACCACCATGAGTCGTGAGGAAGTCTGAGAATGGGGCCTGCTTGCTAGGCGCACTGCACGGAGGCGACGAATGATCGAAGTGTATTCATGGCCCACCCCTAACGGGCATAAGGTGCACATCATGCTGGAGGAGTGCGGCCTTGCGTACCGGGTGCATCCCGTGGACATCGGCGCCGGCGACCAGTTCGCGCCCGCCTTCCTCGCAATCAGCCCGAACAACAAGATCCCCGCGCTGACCGATTCCGACGGCCCCGACGGCGCGCCCATCTCGCTGTTCGAGAGCGGCGCCATCCTGCTCTACCTCGCCGGCAAGGCCGGCAAGCTGCTGCCCGCCGACGTGCGCGGCAAATACGAGGTGCTGCAGTGGCTGATGTTCCAGATGGGCGGCGTGGGCCCCATGCTGGGCCAGGCGCATCACTTCCGCATCTATGCGCCCGAGAAGATCAGCTACGCCATCGACCGCTACACCAACGAGGCCAAGCGGCTTTACAGCGTCATCAACAAACGCCTGGCGCACACTACCTACCTGGGCGGACGCGAGTACAGCATCGCCGACATCGCCGTCTTCCCGTGGCTGCGCTCGTGGAAGAACCAGGGCGTGGAGATGGGCGACTACCCGCATCTGAAGGGTTGGTTCGACGAGATCGCCAAGCGCCCCGCGGTGCAACGCGGCCTGGAAGTGCTGGCCGGCGCTCGCAAGCCGCTGACGGACGACAAGGCGCGTGAGGTGCTGTTCGGCAAGCGGCAGGTGGAGCAGCGCTGAGGGCGCCTTCCACGCTCAGGGGCCGCTCAGGTGACCCTGCGCGTTCCAGCTGGCATGCGCCTCCGAGATGAGCCGGGCCTTCCAGCTCTTGTCAGGGTCCTTCTGCAACGCATTGCTGACTCCCACCAACCCTGTGGCCAGCAGGCCGTTCCATTGGGCCTTGAATAGGCCCATCGCCTTGGCGTTCAGCCTATCGCAATCGGCCTTGGTCTTTGCGGCCGCGGCGATCTTCTGGCTGGCGGATTGCCGCTTCTTCACCGTCGACTTGGAGGAGCCGTAGGCATCCCCGGCCAATTCATCGCCCACCGCAGAGAACAAACTGCTGCGCCGTACGTGGGCGTTGACCTCCGATACCGTTTTCCCCGAATCTGGCGCGCGGCCGATGATGGACACGTTGGTCGCCAACGGCTTTGCCTTGGACGACACATTGATGCCACTGGCCGGCATCGCCACGTCGCCGCCAATCTCGACACCGTTCGCTGTCGTGTCCAGTGATTGACCGCTGTCCGCCAGGCGCTTGGCTTCGGCCAGCACATCGGTCAGCGCGGTGGGCTGGTGGGCCACGTCGTGCACGGCCGACTTCAGCCAGATCGCCGCCAGCCCCGGCCCGTCGCCCTTCAGCGCTGCCAGCCGCCCCTGACCGTAAGCCAGCATGCGCGCTCCCAGGGCGGGGTGAACCTTCGAGATCGGCGTCGAGGCTGCCTTGTAGAACTCGCCCATGGACCCCAGCAAGATCTTCTGCGGCGCATGGTGTGACTCACCGGCGGCCTTTTTTACCGCCTTGGGCTTGGGCACCTTGTGCGTGCCCACCGCCCATTGCGCGGACTCCTTACTGACCTTGCCCGTTACCTTGGGGCTGGCCGTGTAGAACCAGTAGTAGTCCTTGCCCTGCTTCTCGGCCCCGATAGTCTTGAACACCGGGTGCGCACGCTTCACGGCGGCCAGTTCCTCGTTGAGCTGCTCGGGCTCCGAAACGCCGTCTGAATACTTGGTCACGACCGCGTCGATGGCCACCTTGCCCGCGTCGATCTTCTTCTGCTTCTCGGGGTCGGTGCCGTCCTTGGCGCCCTTGCCGAACAGCTTCTTCACCATGGCCACGATCTTCGCAATGACCTTGTCGATCGCCCCATCCACCTTGCTCTGCACCTTCTTGATGAAGCCCTGGATCTTCTCGCTGATGCCCGACAGCCCCAGCAGCCGCGCCAGGAAGCCGATGACGACGGGGATCGCCGCGGCCAGCGACTTCTCGATCCAGGCGATGGCGCCGCCGATGGCGCCCGTCGCAATCGCGTAGACCGAGTTGATGACCGCCTCGACCAGCGCCATGATCTGCTGCGCCTTCTCGATGACGAACATGACCACGTTGTAGATGGCGATGATGGCCTGGATGATGGCGCCGGCCGGGTTGAACATCGACACCACCTTGGTCACGGCCTGCTTCACGACCGTCTCGATGAGCCAGTCCTGGATCGCGCCGATGACCATCTCCTTCAGCGTCGACAAGTCCTCCTTGACCTTCTCCCACAGCGCCGCCACGCCGCCGGTGAACAGCGCCTGCACGTACTCGACCAGCTTCTCGATGACGGCCACCGCCGTCTCGCCGATCAGCTTCACGGCCTTGGCACGTAGCTTGGGGTAGGTGATGCCCAGCACATCCAGTACGAGCTTGAACACCGACATCAGGCTCAGGTCGCTGGGCAACGTGATGCCTGCCCCCGCCAACGACCCCAGCAGCCATTTGAAGAACCCCGCCTTCAGGTGGGTCCAGATGTTGCCGACGAAGGCGTTGAAGCCGCCCTTCACCGCCGCGATCAGGTTGCCGAGGAAGCCGATCGGGTCGTCCAGGATGAGCTGGATGGTCTCCATGCCCTTCTTCAGCAGGCCCAGCAGCTTGGCCTTGAACTCCATCAGCGCCTTGACGATCTCGCCCAGCTTTTCCAGGAAGCCGGCCACCAGGCCCTTGTTCTCCTCCTGCATCTGCTTCAAGGCCTCGTCGGCCTTGTCGAAGGCCTCCTTGTATTTCTGCGCCAGGCCTTGGGCGATCTCGTTCTTCTTGCTCTCAATGCCGTCTTCCAGTTCCTTGAAGCGGTCGGTCACCGCGGTCTCGGCGGCCTTGCCGGCAGCCTGCAGGTTGGCGGGCAGGCCGGCCACGTAGGCCTTGATCTCCGCCTGCCCCGCGGCCACCTCGGCCTTGGCTTCGGCCAGGCGCCGCTCCACGAGCGCGGCCACGCGGTCGATCAGCTCGTCCATGGCGCGCGTGAACATCGCCCGGCCCTGTGTGTAGAACACGTTGGCCTCGTCGGGCAGCCCCAGCGCCGCATCGCGCAACCAGCGCGCCAGGCCGACGAGCGGGATGCTCAGGTAGCGGCGCAGCTTGTAGTCGAAGATCTTGTCGTCGACGAAGGCCTTCATCTGCGCTATTGCCGCGTCCACGCCGGGGTCGAAGATGGCGCTGACTTCGCCATCCAGCCCGCTCAGCTTGGCCTCGACCCGGGTCTTGGTGCGCGTGTAGATCCCCTCGATGGTGGTCGCCACCTTGGCGCGCTCGGCCTCCTCCTTGGCCGCCTGCTGTTGCTGGCGGCTCAACACCTTGGCATTGCCGGCGCCCTTGCGGCCGGCCATCAGCAGCGACCCGGTGCGTGCCGCGCCCGCCGCCTGCGCGCCGGCCTTGCCGAGCACGGCGGCCTCCTTGCCGCGGAATTGCCCGGGTGCCTTGTCGGCCTGCGCCGCCACCTTGCCCTTGGCATCGGCCACCGCCGAGAAGCGCGGGTCGTTGGCCTTGGGCAGGCTCTCGGGCTTGACCTTCTCGTCCTTCAGCGCCTGCTCGGTGTCCTTCTTGGTCTCCTGCAGCGACACCTCCTGCGGCTTGGCCGGTTCGGGCATGGCCTGGCCGCCGGCGATGGGCGGCGCACCGGCGACTGGTTCAGCCGGCAGCGGCGCGCTCGGCTGCTCGGGCACGGCACCGGCGTCGGGTGGCTTCTTGACGGCCTTGTCGGCGGGGCCGGTCGCAGCGTCCTTCTGCTGCGACACGCCGCCGCTGGCCGCGCCTTTCATCTGGCCCTGCGCGCCGCCCTCCATGAACTTCTCGGTGTCGCCCAGCGTCTTGGGCATGGCCTTGTCGATCTCGGCGCGCAGCAGGGCCTTGAAGGAGGTGGGTTGGGGCTTGGGAGCGGGCGCTTCCTTGACCGCGTCGACGACTTTGGCCTTGGCGCCGGCCAGGCGCTCGTTGGCGGGAGGCTTGGCGGACTTGCTGGCTTGCTTTGCCTTGGTGGCAGCGGTCGGGCGCTGCTTCAACTTGGTGGCGCCGGACTTGACTTGCTCCGTCACCGCGACGAAGCGCGGATCGCTCTTGGGCTTGGCGACGCGGGGGGCGAAGGAGCGGGGGACGAGCATGTCAGTTGTCTCGTCGTTGCGCTTGCTTGGTGGCCGGGCCCAGCCGGGAGTTCGCCCCGGCGGCCGACCTTCTTTTTGAGCGACCAAAAAGAAGGCAAAAAGTCGCCAAGGCAAAAAGTCGCCCCCGACCGCGCCGCCCTTCGCTGCGCTGCGGGTTCCCTGTGGTGCTCAGACCTCAAGCCCCCGTGCGGAACTCCCTTCGCTACGCTCCGGTCAGACAGCCGCACGGAGTCAGTCCTTGAAGTTCGCTGCGCGAACGGGCTTGCGGTCTTCCGCTCCTCGGCGGCGCTAAAAGGGGGATGATTGAACAGCCGGCGCCAGCCGGCTTGTGGGCCTGGCTGTTGACTGTTGGGCTGTTTTGAAACTCCCCCTTTAAAACCGCCGACAAGCGCAGAAGGCCAAGGCGCGAGCGAAGCTCGCTTCAAGCACTGACTCGCGACGCTTGTTTGAACGGAGCGTAGCGGCGCGAGTTCGGCGCGGCCTTGGCCTTCGAGCGTCGCAGGGCATCCGAAGGGCGGTTTTGTCGGGGCGTCTTTGGCTTCGCCGCTCTGCGAGAACTTGGTTACTTCTTTGGACGGCCAAAGAAGTAACTCGCCCACGGGGGCGAGTCCCCGCACGCCACTGGCCACCAAGCCAAAGCACCCGGCCACGACCACCTTCAAAGCCGACTCAGCGGACACAACCCACCCCCTCGCCGGTACTCCCTCTGCAACGCTTCGAGCAACAACCCAGCATTCACGGCGCCACCACAGGCCAGCGCGGCGGACACCGCATCCAGCACCACATTGCGCACCTGCCCTCCCGCCAACGTACAAGCCTCCGCCACCGCACTCAGCTGCGCATCACTCAGCCCGTGGTCCACCGGCAGATGCGCCTGCCACAGCCTCAAGCGCTCGGCGAACTCAGGCGCGCGAAACGGGATGACGAAATCGAAACGGCGCATGAAGGCCGAGTCGATGCGCGCGAGCGCATTCGTCGTCACCAGCACCAGCCCTTGGTGGCTCTCCAGCCGCTGCAGCAGGAAGTTGGTCTCCAGGTTGGCATAGCGGTCGTTGCTGGAGCCGACTTCCGTGCGTGGCGCCAGCAACGCGTCGCCTTCGTCCAGCAGCAACATCACGTCCAGCGCCTGCGCGGCGGATAGCAGCCGGTGCAGGTTGCGCTCCGTCTCGCCGATGTATTTGCTGACCACCGCCGACAGATCCAGCCGGAACAGCGGCAGCCCCAGCTCGCGCGCCAGCACCTGGGCCGCCAGCGTCTTGCCCGTCCCCGAGGGGCCGGCCAGCAGCGCGCGCACGCCGGCGTTCAGCCGCGCCGCGAAGGCCGCCGGCAGCGCGCCGCCCAACCGGTCGCGCTGCTGGCAGCGCGCGGCCAGCGCGGCGAGGTCACGCTTCAAGGTGTCGTCCAGCACCAGCGCATCGGGCGGGGCCTGGGCCGGGTCCAGACGCTGAGCCAGGCGTGCCAGGCCCGCCGCGCCGCCGGCGAGTGCGGCTTCGCGCAAGGCCGACTCGTCGATGGCCTCGGCACGACGCAGCGCCCGATGCAGGTGGCCGCAGGCAAGATGCAGGCGCGCGGCCAGGCCTTCGGCATCGGCCAGGCCCGGTCGGACCTGCTGGATCAGCGCCAGGCGCTGGGCGTAGTCCGGCAGCGGCAGGCTGATGGACAGCGCGTCTGTGGGAAGGCCTTCAAGGCCGTCCTCGTCGGCCGCGACGATGGCGTAGTCGCCGGCCAGCACCGGCAGCTTCAGCGCCTCGCCGGGCGTCGCGTCCACGCGCAGCAGCGTCAGCGCGCCGCACAGCGCGGCCAAGGCTGCGAGCGTGGCCGGCGGCGGGCTGCTTGCATCGAGCCGGCAGGCCAGCACCGGCCGCCCCTGCTCGCGCGCCAGCGCCGCGACCAGGCTGCCGCGGCCGTTGTGCTCGGGGCCGCGCACCAGCAGCGGCTGCCCCTGCCAGCGCGCGAGGCGCTCCCGGGTCGCGGCTGTCAGCACCAGATCGGCCAGCGCTGGCGCGGTCTCTGCGGCGCGCAGCCTCAGGCCCGGCGCCGGGTCGACGAAGGGCTCGCCGCGCAGCGCGGCCCAGCAGGCCTCGTCCACCTCGAAGCGCTGCGCCGCACGCGGCTGGCCGGGCGATTCGGGCTTCAGCACACCGGCCTGCAGCAGCGCGCGCAGTGCCGGCCTCAGGCCCTCGCCCGGCAGGTTGCCGAAGCTTTGCTGCAGCAATGCCGGCCCGGGCTGGGCGCCATCGTCGCCCAAGGCCTGGTTCAGCGCCTCGAAGAGCTGGCCAAAGCGGCGATCCTCTTCGACGAGGCCGTGCACCAGCCACAGCTCCACGGCGCTCTGCGGCCAGTCGCGCGCCAGCTGCATGAGGCCGGGATGCACCGGTGCCTCGTCGGGCAGAGCCTCGAAGGCCGCGGCGTACTCCAGCGCGAAGTCAAAGCGCTCGGCCACCTCGGCCTCGCCGAGCAGTTCTTGAGCCGCCTGCACGACCCGCCAGGCCGCCGCCAGCAGCAGGCCCCGCAACGCGGTGGCGGCCTGCGGCCACAGATTGGGGCGGTCATCGGCCCGCATCAGACGAACCTGAAGCGCAGGCTGATGCCGGCCGATGGCAGCCAGCCGGGGTCGCGGTCCAGACCGGCGAGACGCCAGGCCACGTCGTGGCTCGACAGGTCGAACTCGGCGACCCACTCGGCCTCGCTGAGCCACAGCCGCGCGGGTTGGGCCAGCATCAGCGCCCGCGGCCACTGCGCGCTGCGCAACCCGAGGCGCTGGCAAAGCCTGCGGCGCAGCGAACGTGCATAGGCCGGCAGCCAGGTGGACCAGGGGCCGGCGGCAGCGCCCGGCGCGGCGGGCAGTGCGTCGGGCGCGATCCAGTCCGGCATGCGCTCGGCCAGGGTCCCTTGCAACGCGTCGGGTGGCAGCCGCCAGGCTTGCGACAGCGCGGCCAGCAACGCCCACAGTGGCACCGGCAAACCGGGGTCGCGCGGGCGCGTGAAGTCGGGGTAGAGGCCGTCTTCGAGCAGCGCGTTGACGATGAAGAGCAGCGGCGCCTGATGCGTTGCGAGCGCCTGCGGCCAGGGCCAGGCGGATTCGGGCGCGGCAGCGGTGTGAAGGGTGGGCGACGTCGGCAGCACCGGCTCGGCGACGGGCGGTCTTGGAACGGCCGGACGGGTACGCCGGCTTAGCGGCGGCCGTCGGGTCGGGCTTGCAGGGACCGGGGCCTCGGCCTCTGCGCCAACAGCCTGGCCTGTTGCAGGCATGAACTGGGGCGGAGAAGCGTGAGGCAGGGTCGCAGGCGCCGGAATGTCGACGACCGCGCGTCGAGGCGTAGCTGCCGATGAGGGCAGCCGAGGTTCGCGCGCCCTCTCGACTGGCGCGGGTTTGGGCGACAACAGCCGTGGCGGCGCGACACCTTCGAGCTTTGCAACCGGTCGCGGCATCGCTTCACTCAGCGTGGCGGGAGCGGGGTGTTCGGCTGGCCCGCTGTCCAACACCCGTGGTGCAGAGACGCGCCGCGCAACCGGTCGTTCCACCGGTTGCTGCGCCTCGGCGTGGTCGGGCATTGACGGCGCCGCGAGCACCGACAAGTCGGGTTTCATCGCCGACGCCGTGGCAACCGCACCGGCCAGCTCCACCGCCTCAGTCCTCGACACCCGAGCCGTCACTACGCGCTCGTCACTCGTCGACACGAGACCGGCCTTGGCATCGCTCCTCGCCGCGACTTCACGAGTCGGCTCGGCATCAAGCCGCTGCGGTGGCACCCCAAACCCACGCGGCGCGGCCGGCACCGCCTCGTCGGCGGACGGCAGCACGCCGCCCTGCCCCACCTTCGCCAGCAAGCGCTGCGCGCCGGCCTGGGCCTCGGGTCGCTGGCCCCAGGCCCGCGGCCATTGCGGCCAGGCCCGGCCCAGCAGGCCGCGCCACCACCAGCGGTCCAGCTGCCCGGCCTGCGCGGCCAGGGCCAGGCAGGCCAGCATCTCCGCGGCATCGGCAAACAGCACGGCCGGGGCCGACTCGGGCACGGGGCCCAGCGCCGGCCGGGCGGCCTGGGCCAGCGCGGTGTCGAACTGCTGCCGGCCGGCGGCGATCCAGTCCTGGCGCCAGGCGGGTGGCGCGGGGCGCAGCAGCGCCGCCTCGGGCGCCTGCAGCTGCATCCGGCGCAGCCACAGCAGGGCCTGCGGCGGCAAGCCGCGCGGCAGCGCGTCTTCGAGGTCGGCGCCCAGCGCCTGAAGCGCCAGCCGCGCGGCCACCGGTTGAGCGCGCGCCGGCGTGCGGGCGCTCAAACGATGGATGGCGAGGTTGGCGGCCATGGTCAGCGTCGTTTTCTGTCGGGTGCCTGGGTCAGCGCCGATGCGGCAACGGCCAGCTCTTCCTTGCTCGGCCCGCCCTCGCGGCGCCGGCCGGCCGCCAGGATGCGTGCGGCGGCGGAGGCGACCTTGGCCGAGGTGCGCTCGCCCAGGCCGTTGCTCACGCTGGCGCCGTCCGACGCGGCGGCCGTCGCGCGCAGCAGCAACCGCTCCGGGTGGCCTTCAAGCTGGGCCAGGTGAAGGTGCGCGGCCGTCCGGTGCAGCGGAGCGTCCTGCCAGCCGTCGAGCAGCGCGCGGGCGAACAGCGCACGGTTCAGCACCTGCGCGGTAGCCGGCACGCCGCCCGGCAGCAGCTTGCGAAAGCGCGCGAGCTGGGCCGCTGTCAGCGGCAGCGTCGGCGGCAGCCACAGAAAGGCGGCGGCCGTGGCCTTGGCCTCCATCAGCTCGGCGATGAACTGGGCCGCCAGCGCCTGCATCTCGACGGCCCAGGACTGTGGCCATGTGCCTGGCCCGGCATCTTCGGCCTCGCCGGGCGGCGTGGCCAGGCGCCGGCGCGCGCTGTCGGTGTCTATCCACAGCGGCTGGGCCTTGGCGTCGATCTGCAGCAGCGCGAGTGGCAGCTCGTCGGCCGTCAGCCCCGGCGCGGCGGCGCCGCCGGCGATGCGCTGCCGCATCCACCAGCCCACGCGCGCGCCGGGCGGAACGTCGGCCAGGCCCTGGCCGGGCGACAGCAGCGCGATGGCGAGTTCATTGCGCAGCGAGTCGGTTCCCAGGCCGGACGGCGCCTGCACTTCGACGAGGCGCGCGCGCACGGCCGGCTGCTCGGTGCGGCGGTTGCAGGCCCCCACCTCACCGAGCAGCGTCGCCGCGCGGCCCTGCGCGCTCCAGTCGGGTGTCAGCGTCAGCAGATAGAGGCCCGCCAGCGGCTGGCCCTCGGCCAGGCCGGCCGCGCAGTTGCCGAAGCCGCTGAAGGAACTGCCTTTGCCGGCGCTGCTGAGGTCGAGGTCGAGATTGCCGATGTCGATGACGGCACCTGACGGCGTCACGCCCAGACCGGCCGCGACGTGCAGCACGCTGCCCGCACCGGCGGCGACGGTGAGGCCCTCGGCCACGCCGCAGCCAATGAGGCGCGCCAGCCGCCGCTCGGCGCCGTCGCGCGCCGCTTGTTCGCGGGTCAGGTCTTCGGCGCTGAGCAGGCGGCCGTTGAAGAAGAAGCTGCGCGGCTCGCCATCGACGGCGATGACCTGGTTGAGCCGGGCGTTGAGGACGGTGGCCATGGCGTCAGCTCCGGCCGATGACCAGCCACTGGCCCAGGCGCACGGAGGCGATCAGCGTCACCGAGTTGCCACTTTCCAACCCAAGCTGTCCGTTGCCCTCGAAGCCGCTGAGCAGCAGGCCGCTCAGCACCTTCACGACGATGCGCCGCCCTTCGTCGAAGCCGCCCGCGCGCAGGTCGGGCATGCGAAGCTCCAGCCGCCGTGTCACCGCGAACGCGCCGACGACGATGACATGGTCGGCGTTGGTGACACCCAGGTCATTGGGCTTGTCGATGTAGCGGACCGGCCAGACGCCGACATCGACCGATCTTTCAACGGCTCGCACGACCTCCTGGCGGTTCGGGTCCCAGCCCAGCGGCACCGTGCTGTCGCTTTGCGGCGGGCTGGTCAAGTTGAGTCGGTCAAACCTGGGCTGAGCCGTCGAATGCAAGGCCTGCGCCGTGTTGATCGTGACGACATTGCCGTTCGTCACGGCGGTCAGGCTGGGTGGGCTGCTGGCGTCGCCAGCCGCGACGACCTGCGTCGCCGTGCCGCCACCGCCCGCGTCGATGACGAGCTGCCAGCTGTCGCGACCTTCGCCCTGGGTCAGCGTGATGTCGGTGTTCTTGCCCGGCGTCAGCGTCGCTTGCACATAGTCGCCGCCCTCGCCGCGCAGCGAATTGTTCTTGGGCTCGGAGCCGACCAACACCTGCAGCTGGTGGGGCCGCGTCTGCAGCCCGGTGCCGCCGTCCTCGATGCGCACCGGCGCCTTCTGGCCAGGCTGGTAGACGTAGGGCGGCGGCTTGCCGGCGTCCAGCGCGTCCTCGTCGCCATCCCAGGGCCGGGCCGCGATGACGACGCCCTTGTCGTCGGTCGCGAGCAGGCTGTTCAAAGGCTCGCCGAGCACCAGTTCGCCGTCCACCGAAATGCTGCCGGTCACGTGCGCGTTGCCGCCCACGCTGAGGTCGCCGCTCAGGTCCAGCCCGGCGAAGTCGGGGCTGGCGTCGGGGCCGATGTCCTGCACGGTGTCCAGGCGGATGGTCGGCGCGGCGCCACTCGCGTCGACGAGGATGTTGGGCGAGGGGCCGACCGGCTTGGGCAGGGCCGCGCCCGCGAGCGAGCCCAGCTCGAAGCGTGCCGGTGCCGGGCCCGCGGCCGCGCGGCCGACGAGGATGGCGCCGGTCGCGGGCGCCACGGCCTGGCCGGTGCCGCCGTCGGACACCGGAATTGGCAGCGTCATGTTCGGGCCGTAATAGTCCGGTCCGCCACCGCTGCCACCGCCCGGCCACTTCACGGCCGGCACGATCTTGGCCTTGTTGCCGCTGCCGCCATCGGTCGTATCAGGCACGAGGTCGATGCGCGTCATCGCGTGGTTGCTGGTCGCGAAGTCGGCCAGCAGGTCCTGCGCGTGGTCCAGCTCGGGGTCGCCCTTGCCGAGCACGTAGTGCGCTTCGCGCGGCGCGTCCTGGCTGCCGTCGCGCAGCAGCCATTCCTGCAGCAGGCGCAGGTGCAGCAGCTGCGGGCGACCCAGCATGCGCACGGCGCGCGTGCCGTCGCCGCCGGCCTTGGCGTCGACGGCGGCGAGCAGCAGCGCGCGCTCGGCCACCGGCTCGGCGGCCGGCACCGGGCCGTGATGGGCCATGAAGCCGGAGCGCAGCAGCCGCGTCCACACCTCGAAGGCCGCGGCGTAGTAGGCCGCCACGTCGGCGCGCGGGATCTGCAGCTCCTTGGGTGGCGCGGGCAGGCTGACCTTGCTGGGCGTGGGCAGGGCCGGCGTCTTGTCGGCGGGCATCGCGGGCGTGGGTGCGTGCGGGTCGCCCCAGGCGGTGGTGATGGCCTCGGTCAGCCCGCGCTCGACGTCGGCCTGGAAGCTCAGCAGCGTCTGCGTGGCCGGTACCGCCGTGAGGATCTTGATGCCGCGAATCCAGGCGACGACGGCGCGCAGCGCGAGGTCTTCGCTCGCGTCGGGCGGCGTCCACGAGAAGTCCAGCGCGAAGCTGTCGACGATGCGGGCGTCGGCCGATAACTCGCTCTCGTCTCGGCAAGGCTCGCCGGGAATGGGCACGGGGGAGACGCTGTTCTCAGCGAAGCGCAGCAGCACGTAGACGGTGGTCTTGGTGGCTGTGGTCGGGTCGCGCAGCTTCTCCGCGTCCAGCCAGGTCTGCAGGTTGGCGCATTGCTCGGCGGCGATGCCAACGAGATGGCCATCGGGCATCAGCGCCAGGCCTGGCGCCACGCGCACCTGCTGGCCCTCGCTGGCCGATGCCGGCTTGGGCGCCGCCACGCCCAGGCCGGTGATGACACCGTAGCCTATGGTCTCGCGCAACGCCCGCTCGTCGCGGGCCGCCAGGTAGGCATGCTCCTGGCGGAAGTCGTCCACGCCCAGCACCATGCCGAACGTGTAGTTCACGCGCTGCAGCGGATCGAGCGCGGCGTCGGGCGCGGGGGTGAAGCTGGAACCGGTACAGCAGCCCATGGTCGTCTCCCAGAAGTTCTATCGATCGAGGCCGACGCGGTCAGGCGGCGGCAACGGGCGTGGATGAGTCAGTTGCCCGCCGCCCAAGTCGCGCTCGCCGAGCACGAGGGGCGGCCAGATGGATTCGGAGGTCAGCGCGGCCAGTTCGGGCCGGCGCAGCAGGCCGTGTTCGAGCCGCGTGTCGTGGCCCAGCCGCGCCTCGCCGACGCGGAAGAGTTCGAAGCCGAAGCGGATCTCGGCGACGGTGTGAGCCGGCTTGTCGCGCGCCACGGCGCGCTCGACGGCGGCGCGGCGGCGGGCGAGTTCGTCGAAGTCCAGCTGGGCCGTGTCGGTGGGCAGAGGCAGCACGACGCGGAAGCGGTGCGCCGGGCCCAGCGCCCGCACGATCTGCGCCTCGAAGCGCCACCAGTCGGCAAGGGCCACCGAGCCCGCGGGCAGCGACAGCGGGCTGGGGATGCGGTCGAAGCCGCGCCAGGCCGTGCCCCAGGCGGCGTTCAGCAGCGAGATGCGGCGCCAGCGGCGCGCGAGGTAGTCCTGCCAGCGATGGCGCAGCGGCGCGCAGGGCTGGGTCGCCTGGAGGTAGGTATCGAAGGCCGCGTCACGTGGCCGCGGCTCGTCCTCGGGCAGGTCGGCCAGCCGCCACGACGCCATCAGCACGGCCTCTTCCTGCGCCGCGCGCGGCACAAAGCCCAGCGCCTGCTGCAGCTTGATGAGGTCGCCCAGCAGCGACTCGTCCCCGGCCAGCCGTGCCAGCAGCGCCGCCCTGCCCTGCGCCGGCCGCCAGGCGCCCGCGGCCAGCGGCGGCGCGAGGCCGAACAGCTCCTGCAGGCGCAGGCCATGCACGCGCTCGGGCAGCGCCTCGGGTGCGGTCAGGAAGGGTTCGGCGTCGACGTCGTCCGGCTCCCAGGCCAGCGTGGCCGCCAGCAGCATGCCGGGCACGGTGCCGCGGCGGGCATGCACTTGCGCCGCGTGGCGCAGCAGTGCGCGGCGGCGCGCGGGGCCGTTGGAGCCGTCGAACGTGAGGGCCAGCCAGTTGGCCAACCACTCCAGCGTGTCGCGCGGTGCGGTGCGGGCGTCGAGCAGCAGTTGGGCTGCGGCGATACGGTCTTCCCAGCGCGTCAGCTCGCCCTCGAACAGCGCGAGGAAACGGCCGCTGAACTCGGCACTCGCCGGGTCCGCGCGGTACACCGCCGGCAGGTAGTGCGGCAGGTAGCTGAAGCGCGGATACCAAGCGCGCAGACTGGCCAGCCCAGGGCTCTGCTGGCCGTCACCGCTGGCCTTGATGCGCAGCTGCAGGTAGCGGCCGGTGGCGGCCTGCAGCAGGCAGGTCAGCGTCTGGAACTCCTTGCAGCTGCCCAGCGGCCCGGACTCGAAGTTATGGCGCCAGGGCAACTCGGAGCCGGCAGGATGGGGCTGCAGATCGGGCTCGCTGCGCCAGGGCTGCAGGGCCAGGCCCTCCGGCGTGTCGGCCGCGCGGCTCTGCAGCAGCAGGCGGCTGCCGGGCGGGCGACGGGCGTCCAGCGCGATGCGGTGCCACACGCAGGCCGGCGTGGCGCTGTCCCACACCGGGCCGAGCAGCTCGCCCTCGCGCTCGCAGCGCGGGCGGGGCAGGGTCAGCAGCGGCAGCCAGCGGTCGGCGCCGGCGCAGAAGGCGCGCGCCGACGGGAAGCGATGCAGCACCTGGCCCGGCGCGAGGCTGGCCAGGCCGCCGGCCACGTAGCGGCGCAGCGGGATGAAGTCGCGCTGCAGCTCGAAGCTCCACACGCCAGCGTCGGACTCGGCCGCCTTGAAGCGGAAGGCCTGGTCGCCGCTGAGGGCGAGCACGAGGACGTTGAAGCCCGCCTCGCTCGCGTTGGTTGGCCATTCGACGGCCAGCGAGCGCAGCGACAGCACCGTGGCCTGCTGGTCGGCCGTGGCCTGTTCGATCTGCTCTTCCAGCGGACCGACCGATGCGCTCTCGCTGCCCGCCCAGTCGATGACGGACAGGTAGAGGCCGTCCATCTTGACCCGCAGCACAAGGAAGCGGCCGCCGGGCAAGGCCGCGCAGGCGGTGGCATCGGCGCCCAGCGCGAGCTGACAGGGTGGGTCGGGCGGAGGGGGTTCGGGTGCGGGTTCGGGCGAAAAGGCCGAGGGGCTGACGACGCGCGGCACGCAGGGGCGCAGATCGGGTCCCAGGCGATGCAGCGTGCCGGCGCCGAACAAGGCCACGCCACCGTCGTCCAGCGCCAGCAAGGCCTGCGGCGCGGGCATGGCCGGCCAGGGCTGCGGCAACGGCGGGCCACCGCCGTGCAGATCGAAGATCAGCAGCCCGCCCGCGGCGATGCTGGCGACGACGAGGTAGTGGCCGGTCGTCACCGTCAGCGCGTCCATCACGAGCAGCGCTGCAGGCGCCGCCGGCAGGCAGGGGCCGAAAGCGCCGGGCTCGGCATCCGCTGCCGAGGCCTCGGGCAGCGGCCAGAAGTGCGTGATGTTGCCGCTGCCGCTGGACCAGACGCGGATGGCCGTGCCCTCGGCGTTCAGCGAGTAAAGGTTGCCGTAGGCATCGAAGACGCCGCCGGCGAGCGACGTGGGCTCGGGCAGCGCCGCGGCACTGCCGGCTTTGAACTCGAACAGCAGCGGCTTGAGCAAGAGCTGGCCCAGGGCCGCGCCGTGCGCCGGGTCGTCGGGCAGCCAGGCCCAGTGCGCGTCCGGATGGGCGCGCAGCGTCCAGTCGTCCCGGGTGACCAGGGCGTGGTAGCGGCTGCCGTTGGCATCCATCAGCAGTTCTCCGGGACTCGCGGGACCGGCAGCCGAATGGTGGGCGTGCCCGTGCCGCCGTCGGTCGAGCCCGTGCCCTGGCCGATGAGGTCGGACAGCGGAACCGGGTCGCCGAGAGACACCGACAGGCCGGCAATCAGCGGCAGCTGCAGGCCCACGAGAGGCACGTTGTCGCGCTGGGCGCCGCTGGAGTCGCCGAGCAGCAGGCCCGTCACGCCCAGCACGCCGTCGACGCGCGCGGCGACCGTGGCCAGCTCCAGCGCGGCGACGCTCTTGAACAGCGGCCAGCCTGTGGCGCTGGCATCGTTGGCGACATTTGGCAAAGGCGCGAGGAAGGCCTTCAGCGCCGCCTTGACCCGCTCGCGCACCTCGGCCACGCCCTGCCCGGCGTGCAGCTCGATGCCGACGCTGATCCAGATGCCCGCGTAGGCCGGGCCGCGCAGCAACACTTCGCAGGTGACGAGGCGGCGCGGCGCCAAGTAGGCGCAGACGGCGTCGATGAAATCGGCATTCGGCAGCGGGTAGTCGGGCCGGCGCGGATCCTGGCGCGGGATCAGCAGGCAGGTGACGACGCCCGGCTGGTCGCCCGGCAGGCCCGGCGAAAGCTCCGGGTGCCAGGCCGGCAGGACCTCGACGCGACCGACGTCGGCCTGGGGGGTCTCGCGGATGATGGCGTCGAAGTCGTCGGCGCTGACGGCGCGCTCGCGGTGGCGCAGCACCAGCGGGATGCGCTTCTCACCGTCCGCCGCGCTCTCGGCGTCCAGCCCGCCCGAGGCCGGTCGCGGGTTGCTGAGCTTGACGCCCGGCGGCAGCGTCGGCCCGAGCTTGATCGCGCCGGCGGCGACATTGCCGGCCGAGCCCGAGGCCCAGTCGAAGCGCACGGCGATCTCGTTGCCGGCCGGCGGCCGTGCGCCGCGGGCACCGTCGCCGAAGCGGATCTCGCCGCTCTCGGCGTCCAGCGCGAACACCTTGGCGCCGGGCTGGCCTTCGGCGGGCGCGGCTTCGATCTCGTCGCTCAGCAGCCAGGCCTGGTTGGCGACCAGCAGCTGCATGGACTCGGCCAGCACCTGGCCGTGGCTGAGACGGCGGCGTTGCTCGGGCGAGCCGTCGCCCGGCGGCAGCAGCTCGCGGCTGACGCGGCTGCGCTGGCGCACGGCCGCGCAATGCGTACCGGCCCAGGCGAGCTGCACGCCGGCATTGCTGAGGCCATCGATGCGCAGCCAGGTGATCAGGCGGGCCGCCAGCGCCTCGTCGGTTAGCTGTGGGGGCAGCTCGCCGACGCCAGCCTCCAGCGGCTCGGCCTCGGCCCAGGTGCCGATGTCGCCGGCGCTGGCGGGCAACGTGACCTGCAGGATGCCGGCCTGCTCGGGAAAGCCGGTGGGCGCGACGGCGTCCAGGCGCCGGTACTCGCCCGGTGTGCCGTGGCCGCTGGCGTCGGCCTTGGGTGCCCAGGCGCTGAGGGCCGGCGGCGGCATGGCCGGGCGGCCGGGCTGGATGCGCGCGCGCGTCTCCGGCGGCTGGGGCACGAGGCCGATGGAGAGCGTACGGCCGGCCAGCTCGGCGCGGGCATTGGTGAGGTCGGCGGCGCTGGGCTTGGGGGCGCTGAGCAGCGCGATCCACAGCGCGCCGTCCACGGTCTCGGCGCCGATGTCCAGCGCGCCGGGCAGGTCGGCCAGCTGCACGCTGTCGTAGAGCACGGGCTCGACGGTCGCGTCGCTGCCGGAGAAGTCGCGGCCGGTGGCTTCGTAGAGCTGGCGGTAGTAGTCCAGCAGCGCGGGGTCCGGCGTGCCGACGACGCGCTTGAAGACGACGAGGCCGGTGACGGGCGGCAGGTCCAGGCCGGTGTCGCTGAGGAAGGGGATGGCGCCGGCCAGCAGCGGCAGGCCCGACGGCAGCGTGATGGTCTTGCGCTCGCCGGCTTCATTGCTGAACTGCACGAGGGCGCTGGCCGGCTGCGCGGGCCGCAGGCCGATTCCGAGCAGCTGCAGGAACTTGAGGCGGTTGCGCTCGGGGATGAGGTTGGCGCGGTAGAGCAGGCTCTCGGCCATGAAGGCGAAGAGTTCGACGAGGGTGACGCCGGGGTCGCTGGGGCCGGTGTGCGTCCATTCGGGCGCATGCACGGCCGCGAGGGCCAGCGTGTCGCGCACGAGCGCGGCGTGGTCGCGGTCGTCGATGGCGGGGAGTTGGATGGGCACTGGATTTACCTCCCCTGGACCGGGATGCTCAGGCTCATGCGGCCGGCCTGGGCCGTGGCGACGAGCGTGAAGCTGAGTTCGGCGATGGCGGCCTCGGGGTCGTTCGGGTCGGCGGCGACCTTGATGGCCTCGACCTGCACGCGCGGCTCCCACTTGGCGAGCTGGCGGCGGATGACTTCCTCGATGGCGCGCCAGGTCGTCACCGTGTTGGGCTCGAACAGGAAGCGCTCGAGGCCGGCACCGTAGTCGGAGCGGCGCAGCCGTTCGCCCTGGGCGGTGAGCAGCAGGATGCGGATGGATTCGCGCACGTTGGCTTCACCTTCGCTCCAGGCTAGGCGGCCTTCGGGCGTGAGGCGCAGCGGGAAGGCGACGCCACGGCCGTAGAGGGTGGCTTCATCGGTCATGGTTGGTGCTCCGGCGTTGCTCTGGGTCGATGGCCAGTGCGGCGCCGGGATTTCGCCCCGGCGGGCGACCTACTTTTTGGGCCGCCAAAAAGTAGGCAAAAAGCTCCCCCCGGCCGCACCGCCCTACGCTTCGCTTCGGGTGCCCTGCGCTGCTCAGGTCTCGAGGGCCCGCGCGAAACTCCCTCCGCTACGCTGCGGTCAAACAGTCGCACGGAGTCAGAACTGGAAGTGCGCTGCGCGCACGCCCTCAAGACCTTGCGCTGCTCGGCGGTGCTAAAGGGGGCACACGGAACAGCCGGCGCCAGCCGGCTTACGGTTTTGGCTGTTGGCTGTTTCCACGGGCCCCTTTGGAGGAGCCGAGAAGCGCAGGAACCTGAGGCGCGGGCGACGCCCGCTTCGTCAACTGACTTCGCGCGGCTGTCTGAGCGCAGCGTAGCGAAGCGAGTTCCGCGCGAGCTTCGGGTTCCGAGCATCGCAGGGCACCCCTCGCAGAGGGGCGACGGAGCAGGGGCGACTTTTTGCCTTCTTTTTGGTCGCTCAAAAAGAAGGTCGCCCGCCGGGGCGAACTCCCGGCTGGACCGGGCCACCAAGCCAAAGCACCGGGAAAGCGAACCGCTCACGACTTCTTCCCCTTCAACCCCGGCACCGGGAAACACACCATCAGGAACGGCAGCCACCGGAAGATCAGGTCTAGCAGCGTCGCAATGACGATCAACAGGATGAAGGCCACGATCGTGATGATCGGAATCGACAGCGAGCAGATCGTCCCGAAGCTCGGCCCGCCCGCGCCCTGCGCACAGGGCGCCATCTGGCCCACGTCCAGATCCTTGTGGAAGGGCCAGGGCAGCACCGACAGCACCATGTCGCCGAAGCCGACTCGCCGCACCCGCTTCATCTGCCCGCACAGCAGGTCGCTCATGATGAAAGCGCTGTTCTTGCCGAACTTGCGCAGCCCGCCCGGCGACGTGTCGAACGGCAAGGCAATGCGGATGGGCCGCAGCGGCGCATCCGGGTCGAAGAAGCCGGCCAGCTCGAAGACCTCGCTCGGCGCGCTCATGACCATCGGATGCAGCGGCCCGCAGTCGCAGCGCTGATGCACGAAGCGCAGCAGATAACGCGGCGCGCCGGTGTCGGCGGCCAGCGTGGCTTGCAGCTCGGCGGCCATGCGGGCGGCGTCGGGGGCCTGCGGCGTGGCGGCACCGAGCGTGCCCGCTGCCAAGGCCTCGTCGATAGCGGCAGCCACGTCGTCGTACAGCGATTCGAGGCGGCGGTTGGCCACGTCCTGCACATCGGCGTTGTCACCCACGCCGACGGTCGGCCAGGGGTTGAAGGGGCCGGCAATGGCGCCCGCAGCGGTCGTCGCCACCGCGAGCGGGAAGCTGAACGGGGCCCAGCCCGCGCCTTTCGGGAAGGGCTGCTCGGTGGCGTCGAGGGCCGCGCCGACGCCCGGCTTGCCGATCTCGACCAGGGCCAGGCGCAGGTTGGGCGCGGGCGTTGTGGCGATGACCTTCACGTCGGTCGACAGCACGGCCGCGACTGCGGCGCGTTCGGCCGGACCCCAGACGGCGGCGCTGAGGCGGTTCAACAAGACCTGCGCTTTCGCGCCCGTCGCGCTGCCGCTGGCGAGGCCGGCATGCACCTGGGGCAGGGTCGCCGCCAGCCATTCCTGCATATCCTGCAACTGGCGCCAGCTGGCTTCCTGCAGCTGGTCATTGATCGTCTTCAGCGAGTCCGTCGCGGCCGCGCCCAGCTTCGCCGCGATGGCGTCCCTGTCAGCCTGAGTCTTGCCGTCCCAGGGCTTGGCGCCAGGTGCAGCGGCCGCAGCGTCCTGGCTCGCCCGGGCCCGCTCGATCAGCCCCTGCCAGGGCGCGATCAACTTCATGCGCGCGCCGGCCTTCAGCTCGTTGGCGCGGTTCGTGGCCGGCGCGGACGCCGTGCCCAGGGAGGCGAAGCGGTAGTCGTCATGCCGCGCGACCGGGATGAGGCCGGCCAGCAGCTTGCGCGCCGGGCCGGCGGGCGGCGTGTAGGCGAGCGGGAAGACCGACAGCCACTCCTCGCGCGGCAGCGGCTGCGAGACGTCGGCCAGCGGCACCCAGCGTGAGGGCTGGCCCGGCGTCTTCAGGAAGGCGCACTCGCGGCCGTCGCTCAGCAGGCGGCGCAGCAGCATGCCGCTCTTGTCGCCCGAGGCCGTCGTGCGCGTGGGCAGGCCGGGCAGCTCGCAGACGAGGTGGGCCGCGGCCAGGTAGAAGCGCTGGTGCACCGGTTGGAAGAGCTTGAGCGGCTTCGGAGCCGGTGGCGTGGCGGCCACCTCGTGGCGCCTGAAGCCGACCAGCGCGCGGCTGCGAGCCAGCGCGCGGGCGGGGGCAGACGTGGGCGCTGCCAGAGCCGGCGCCGGCGTGGGCTCGGCAAGCACCTGCCAGGACTCCGGCTTGGCGACAAAGCTCGGCAGCGTCTGCGGCGCGTCAGCCAACATGGCGAGCAATCGGTCCATGAAGTCGTCACTGTCGAAGCGCAGCAAGGTCGGGGAGCCGTCCACCGGCGCCGCGACGAAGCTCTGGCCACCCACCCAACGCAAGACATGCGAGGCGCTCATAGGATGTTCCCCGAGGACATGTCAGCACCCCGCCCGCCGGGTACGGCGGCCACCCCTCCGAGAGGGGCGGGCCTGGCTTGGGGCGGCCCGGCGCTGCGGCCCCGCGGGGCGGTGACCTTCCTCATAGGATGTTCCCCGCCCCTGGCGTGTACGTCGCCGCGATGATGGTGTTGGTGATGACGGTGTCGGCCTGCACGACGCCCGAGAACCGCGACATGCCGGCGTCGACGGTGACCATGCCGGCCGACACGGCCACCTGGCTGGCGTTGACGGTGACCTTGGCGGACGCCGTGAGGGTGATGCCGGCCGTTTCGAGCTTGATGCTGTTGCCGTTGCTGTCCTCCAGCGTGACGGTGCCAGGGCCGTCCATGATCTTCAGCGAGCAGCCGCCGGGCGTTTCGAGCTTGATGCTTTCCTGGCCCGATTGGTCGTCGATGGTGATGACGACGCCGTTGCGGCTTTTGATGACCTTGTGGTTGTTCTGCGAAGTGGCGCTTTCGGGCGGCGAGTCCTTGCCGTTCCACAGGCCGCCGACGATGAAGGGCCAGCGCGGGTCGCCGCCCTGGAAGACCAGCAGCACCTCGTCGTCCACCTCGGGCATGAACCAGCTGCCGCGGTCGTTGCCGGCAAAGAGCGTGGCCATGCGCGCCCAGGCCTCGAAGCGCTCGCCGCCGCCGTCGGGGCTCCAGGGCAGGGCCACCTTCACGCGGCCCTGGTTGTCGGGGTCGACGAGGTCCGTCACCTGGCCGACATGGCAGCCGTACCAGCGCCCGCCCCAGCCGTGCGGATGGCGGTCGGCGTACAAGGCCTCCGCGGGTGACAGATCGAAAAGGCTCACGGTGCCCTCCCGATCCAAGGTCGCTCGGCGACGAACTCGGTACGCAGGCCTTCGGCCATGTCGAAGCGATGCGTCACCTCGGCCAGCGAGTATTTGCCGTTGAACAGAGGCCCCAGCCCTTGCAAATCCACGGTGGCACCGCAGCGCAGGCGCGCGTCCGGCTGGGCCATGCCGTGGCCGACGACGAAGCGGCGGTTGATCTGGCGCAGCCAGGCCTCGGCCAGCGACTTCGCCTCGTCCGCCGAGCCGGGTTGCAGGTGGGCCACCAGGTCGGCACGCGCGCCGAGTTTGGATTCCAGCAGCGCCGCACCGCCCTCCCCGTCCGAGGTCTCGCTGCCGAGCAGGTCGCCGGCCTGGGCGGTCTCCTTGATGGTCTGCTTGTCCGCCACGCTCCAGCCGGCCACGGCCAGCTCGGTGCGCTGCAGGGCCAGGTCGGCGCGCACGTCGAAGGCGAGCAGCTTGCCGCCGAGGTCCAGCGTCAGCGCCTGGCCGCCGCGGCGCTTGCGGGCGGCAAGGTGGAGGGTGTCGCCGTCCAGCCAGACCTCGGCCTCGACGCGCCGGGCCAGGTCGCGCAAAAAGGCCAGGTCGCTCTGGTTGACCTGGGCCAGCAGCGGCAGCGTCGGCGAATCGACATCGACGGACGCGGTGAGGCCGTGGTCGCTGGCGATGCGTTGGGCGGCGTCGGACAGGCTGCTTTGGTCGAAGCTGCGCGTGCGGCGCTTCATGCGCAGATCCTGCAGCTTGTCTTCGAGCTGCACCACGAGCTGGGCCTCGCCCATGCCGGCCTTGGGGTAGCGGCCCTGCAACGCCATCACTCGGCCTGCGAAGAGCACGTCGTCGCCGAGCTTGATGCTGATCTGCTTGCCGAACTCCAGCCGGTCGCGACCGAACAGCGTGTAGCCGGGTGAGCCGTCGCGCGTGCCCCAGTTGCCGAAGGCCAGCTGGGCCTGGGCCAGGCCGTCGATGCGCTCGCGAATCTCCAGCGCCTGCAGCGCCGCGGCCAGGTCGGACGCGACCTGGCCTTCGACCTCCACCGTGGGCCGGCCGCTGGACAGGGGGAGCGAGGCTTCGGGCATATCAATGCCTGCACGGCCGCCCGAAAGGCGTTGGCGTCCCCTCGGGGGGCAGCGAACGAAGTGAGCGTGGAGGTCTCATGATTTCAGTGGCTGAAGGTGCGCAACTGCAGCTCGCGCATCGCGGCGGCCATGCGGCGCGCGCGTGCGAGGTGCTCCAGATCGGGCTCGGGTGCGGGCGCCGCCGCGGGAGCGCCACCGCCGCCGGGCTGGGCTTGAGCCGGCGCAGGCGCGGGGCTGACTTCAAACTCGTGGATTTCGACGGGCATGGGGTCAGTCCTTCATCAGCCGCTGACGATGCGCGGCTTGGTGGCGGAGAGGTCGATGAGCTGGCCCGGCGGCATTGCGCGCGGGTTCTCGATGCCGTTGGCCAGGGCCACCGACTGCCAGCTGGCACCGCCCTGGAAAGCCGCGCCGGTGCTCAGGCCCAGGCCCGCGCCGACGCCGACCGAAGCGCCGACTGACACACCGGCCGAGAGCCCCGCCGAGAAGCCAGCGCCCGCCCCGAGGCCACCGCCGGGCGACGCGCCCGAGCCACCGCCGCCCGGCGCCGCGCCGGCCGCCTTGGCCGCGTCCTGCAGCGCCTGCAGCGATTGCCCGCCGCCGGCCGGCCACAGCGGCCGCGAGCCGGGCACGGCGCCGTCGCCGCTGAAGGCGGGCACGAGGATCTCCTGCTGGATCATGTTCAGCGTGACGCTGGCACGCAGCGCCTCGCCCTTGGCCGAGAAGAACTCGACGCTCTCCTCGACGCTTTCGACGATGCCGTCGAACAGGAAGTTGCCCCAGGAAAAGCGCAGGCCCGGCGGCGTGCGCTGCGAGGTGTCACGTGCGCCGGCAGCCGCCGGCTTGGGCTTGATGAAGTACAGCACCTGGGCCGTGATGCGGCGCACGTCGTCGACGATGAAGGGCGCGCTGGTCGCCGCGGCCACGTCAAACCACAGCTGCACGGCGAGCTTGGTGGTGCCCGTGCCGACGAACTGCCGCGCCGCGCTGCCCTGGCTCTGGTTGCCGCCATGCCCTCCTCCGCCGCCGCTGGCGTTGGGCTGCTCCTTGATCTGGTTGGCGTAGGAGAGCTTCAACGACTCGGGGTTGAACTGCACGGTCAGCGTCTTGCCGCCGGGCATCACATCGCTCAGGTCGTCCTTCAGCTCGGTGAGCTTGGCGTGCTGGATTTCGAGTTCAGGCATCGCTCTTGTCCTCCCAGCGGAAGGCTTCGTAGGCCACTTGAATCTCTTCGACGGCCACGTTGCCATCGCGCGCGTTCAGCGTCGGCGCCTTCAGCTTGATGGGCAGGCAGCGCGACAGCACGAAGCGGCCCCACTCGCTCTTGTCGTGGCGCAGCACGCTGATCGTGATGCCGGCACGCAGCGCGGGATTGGCCAGGGACCGGTCGAACCATTTCCACAAATCGGTGCCGCGCGTGACGCCGCGCTTGAGCGTCAACTGCCCGAAGGTGACCGGGCCGGCCAGGCGGTGTACTCGGTTCTGGTTGCCGCCTTCCTTCAGCGTCTTGACCTCCTGGCTGATCTCCAGGCCGTCGCAGTCGGAGAAGGCGGCGCCCGCCAGCGGCTTGCTGTCGCCATCGGGCAGGATCTCGACGACGAAGTTCAGCGTCGAGAAGGGCTGCCATTGCTCACGGGCGGCGTCGGCCATGGCCTATCGCTCCTCGATCACAAGCTGCTCGCCGCTGCGGCGCAGGTGCAGCGTCAGAAAGCGCAGCGGCCGCGACGGCGCCACCTGGATCAGCAGGCTGCATTCACCGCGCTCGATCTCGCGTGCCGCGTCCGTGCCCGAGGCGGTTTTCAGCAGATAGGACGACGCGGCATCCGTGCCGCGGAAGGCGCCGCGCTGCATCAGCCGGTGCAGCAGCGCATCGAAGCTGCGCTCCAGGCCGCGGCGCAGCGTCAGGTCGTTGGGCTCGAAGACGAAGCGCTGGCCCTCGCGGCGGCACAGGCGGCGCAGCAGGATGAAGAGCCGGCGCACGCCGATGGCGTTCCAGTCGCTGTCCTGCGACAGAGTCTGGCTGCGCACCGCGGCGATGCCGTCGGCGCGCAGCGCCAGCGGGTTGGCACCCAGGGTTTCGATCAGGTCGGCGGACTGCAGCTCGCCGGCGAGCTGCAGCGCCGTCGTCAACGGCTCGGCGCCGGGCGCGCCCCAGGCGCCATGCAGGCGGCTGCGGCGGGCGAGCAGCCCCATCAGCGCGCCGGTGGGCGGGTGCGCGCGCAGCCGGTCGTCGGCGTCGCGTTGCAACAGCCAGGGGTGGTGGATGGCGGCGAAGCTCGCGGCGCTGCCGGCTTCCGCGGTGTCAACGCGCTGGGCTTCATCGCGCAGCACGGCGACATGCTGGGCGATCGCAGCAGCATGCCACGCCTGCGGCACCGCCAGCAACGCGAAGTGCTCGCGCGAGGCCGCGCACAAAGCCAGCTGTGCGGCGTTGACCGGCGTGGCGGCATCGACGGCCGCGGCCTGCGTCAAGGCACGCCAGCCGGTGGCACGCACGTCCAGTTCCTTCACCCGGCCCCACTCGCCAGTCAACCCGGCACGGTGAGAGCGCGCACGCAGCCAGTAGACACCGGCAGGAAGCCTGAGCAAGACGTCTTGCTCGGGCGCGCCGTTGACGATGACCAGCGCGTCTGAGAAGTCGGGCTGGCTCGCGCGCTGCACTTCAACAATCTGCTGAGCACCGGTGTCCTTGGGATGCGCACGCAGGCGCAGGTGGAACACCTCATCGGCGGCCAACACGGCGGGTGGCGTCTTGACGCCAGGCATGAAGCGGATGCGCGGCGGCTGTGGCGGTACTGGCAGAGGTGGTGCGCAATCGTCGAACGCAGCGGGCGCACAGGTGCAGACCGGGTCGTGCGTCGTCGTGACCGTCACGTCGCGCGCCAGCACCGGGTCGGTCTTCAACCAGCCGGAATGGATCGCGTCAGGCACCAGCACCCAGCTGGCTTCGGCCGCGCAGGCGTCGTCGCGTCCCAGCGCGCCGTGCAGGCCCTTCAGGCGGCGCGGCGCGTTGCCGAAGAAGCGCACGTCGTCGGCCCAGTTCATCAGCAGCCGGCCGCGCAGGCCGGGTGTCCAGTCGGGATCGAGGAAGAGCCCGGCCTTGAAGTCGGCCAGGCCATTGCGCTCGATGGCGTCGCGCGGATCCGGCGTGACCGGTTGCCAGGTCTCGAAGTCGTCGCCGATGCCGACGGGCAGCAGCAGCCAGTCGCCGGCCGGCGTGGCCTCGGGCCCGGCCAGCGGCCAGCCACCGGTGTCGACGCCGGCGTCGTAGAGCGCATTCGCGTCGGGCGCCAGCCAGGGCAGGTTGGCAGCGCCAGCGGACAGGCCGCAGCCGTCGAGATGCTGCAGCGGCTGGCCCGGCGCACGCACCGCGAGGTCAAGCTGGATGCGCTCGATCAGCCAGTTCGTGGCGTCGATGGCCGCGGCGCCGCCGGCGGGCCAGATCCAGTCGGACGACGCCAGTGCGTCGGCCAGCGGACCAGCGTCGCGCACGCGCTGCCAGGCCGGCTGGCCCGGCAGCGTGGGCCGGCGCGCGCGCAGCACGTCGCCCGGCGCGAGGCGATCGTCGACGTGCAGGGCCTGGCTGCGCAGGCGGGCCGACAGCTCCAGCCGGTCGGCCCAGGCACCGGGGCTGCTGGCGCGCAGCTCGAAATCGCTGCCGTCCACCGACCACATGCCGTCGGCCTGCCGGGCCAGGCGCAGGCCCGGCAGTTTGAAATGAGCCGAGGCGGCACCCGCGCCGATGACGCGGATCACATGGCAGCGCCGCCCGCCACCGGCGAAGAAGGCCGCAACGGCGGGCTGCAGATGGGCCGCGAGGCGCTCGGCGGGGTCGTCGCCCTGCTGGACGAGGTCGAGCAGGCCGCCGAAGACCGCCTCGAAGCCGGCCTCGCTGTCGATGGCGACAGGCCGGTCCAGCGGCCCGCGCGCTGCGAAGCCGACGAAGACCGGCACGTCCATGACGGGCATGCCGTCGCCACGGGGCGTCGGGTCATCGACGATGCGCACGCGGATCATGTCAGCCCCTCGTCCCATGGCTACATGGGCCGGCCTTGCAGGCCGCGCTGCGGCTCACGCCACAGCCCTTCGGCAGGCACGATCCGTCCATCAGACGGATCCTGTCCAGCCTCAGCCCCCGCGGTGACGCGGGGCGGCTTGGGACGGCCCGGCGCTCGGCCCACGACACCGAATCAGGCTGACGCTGCTTCACGCGTTCACTCCATCTCCAGCCGCTCGTAGGACAACGTCAGCTCTTCCATCGCCACGTCCGTGCCCTTGGCGTTGAAGGGCCCGGACGTGTGTTTCATGATGCGGGCGTTGATGAGGCGCCAGGTCTGCACGGTCTGCGTGCGGTCCTCGCTCTTGAGCTCGACGGTGACGGTGCGCAGGCCGTTGCTGGCGCCGTTGCGCACGTCGTCCAGCCATTTGTAGAGGTCCAGCGAGCCGATGACGCCGCGCTTCATCGTCACGTCGGTGGCCTTGTTCAGGCCGGCCGTCTTGATGACGTTGTTGAAGGCGTAGTTGCCCGGGCGGTATTCGGTGATGGTGACTTCCATGCCGATGCCGCTGACCTCCTGGAAGCCGGCCTGGGGCGTGTTGGTCACCCCGTCGCCGAGGTTGACGTGGAAGTTGAACTGAACGTAGGGTCGATCACGAACGACGGCCATGGTGGGCTCCTCTGATCAAGACTTTTGATCGGCCGTCCACTGGCCGATGCGGAAGATGACGAACTCGGCCGGGCGCAGCGGCGCGACGCCGATCAGGCAGACGAGGCGGCCGTTGTCGAGGTCGTTCTGCGTCATCGTCGAGCGGTCGCAGCGCACGAAGAAGGCCTTCTCGGGCTTGTCGCCCAGCAGCGCGCCGTTGGCCCACTCGTTCATCAGGAAGTCGCGGATCGTGGCGCGCACGTTGGCCCACAGCGCCTCGCCGTTGGGCTCGAAGACGGCCCACTGCGTGCCCTTGTCGATGGAACGCTCCAGGTAGGCGAAGTAGCGCCGCAAGTTGACGTATTTCCACTCGGGGTCGGAGCTGATCGTGCGTGCGCCCCAGAGGCGGTTGCCGCGGCCCTCGAAGAAGCGGAAGCAGTTGATGCCCTCGGGGTTGAGCACCTCCTGCTGGGCCGTGTTGATCAGCGTCTCGAAGCCGATGGCACCGCGCACCACCTCGTTGGCCGGCGCCTTGTAGACGGCCCGCTCGGTGTCGTTGCGCGCATAGATGCCGGCAACGAAACCCGAGGGCGGCAGGTTCAGCGGCTGGCGGGTGACGCCGTCGAAGACGGTGACCCAGGGGTAGTACAGCGCCGCGTACTTGCTGTCCAGCTTGGCCTTGAGCTTGCGGACGTCGGCGATCTTCTGGCCCTCGGGCGGGTCGATGATGGCGATGCGGTAGCGCATCTTCTCGGCATGGGCGATCAAGAGGTTGGTGATCGCGGCCACGTCGTCCACGCGCGTCGAGGCGGCCCAGGTGGAGCCGGGCGCGGCGACGATGGAGATGTCCTCGATGGACTCGAACTGCTTGAAGCCGGTGGCGTAGTCCTGCGTCGGGTCCGCGCGGCCCTCGTACTCGGTGCGGCCGGGCAGCAGGCCATCGTTGCCGCCGGCGAGCCAGGCTGTGGCGCCCAGGCCGCTTTCGAACTTCTTCTTCAGCGCGGCCATCTCGAAGTGACCCGCGTCGTCCCACTCGTTCTGCGTGATCTTGAAGTCCAGGCCGGTGCCGAGCGCGTCCAGCGCCTTCAGCAGCTCGCTGCCGTTGCCGATGCTGTCGTTGAGCAGCACGATGGGCAGGCCGGCACTGCTCGGGCCGTTGAGGCTGAACAGGTCGAAGATGCCATCGCCGACGCCGGCCGTCTTGTGCAGCGGCTCCAGCGGCAGGCCGCTCCAGGCGCCCAGGGACTGGCCATCGGCGGTGCGGACCTCCAAGCTCAGCGTCATTGGCCGGATGGAGTCGCCGCTGCCGGCCGCGAGGCTGAGTGCGAAGTCGGTGATGACGAGCGGGTCGGGCGCGCCGGCACCCGCCGGCGTCAGGCCACCGGCGCGGAACTGCCAGCTGCCGTCCACCTGCTTGCGGGCGACGTAGATGGGCATGTCGCCGACCGCCTTGGCCGTCGCGGGCGGGTTGGCGCCGCCGACTGCCTGTGGGAAGGCGGTGGCCGACGTGATCCAGACCACGTCGCCGTCGGCCAGGTTGGCCAGCGTCGGGATGAGGCCGCCACCGCCGCCCGGGTCGGGCAAGGCGCCCAGCACATTGGGGCCGAGCTTGACGGTGAAGCGCACCTGCAGGTTGCCGGCCGCGCCGGGGTAGCGGGCGACGATGCGGAAGATGTCGGCCCCGGTGCCGACCGCGAGGCGGCCGTGGCCGTCGGGCTGGGGCGCCGCGACGAAGACGGCACTGAGATCGGTCGGATAGCTGCCGCTGATCGGGCGGAACACGCGGCTCACGTAGAGCCGCTTGCCGCCCTCCTCGAAGAAGCTGCGCACGGCCTGCCACAGGTAGTTGGCGCCGGTCGTCGCGCCGGTCGCCCCGAAGGCCATCTGGCTACCGTCGCCGTAGCTGCGCTCGAACTCAGTCAGGCTGGTGAGGATGTCGGGCGTCTCGATGACGGGGCCGTAGCGGCAGGGGCCGATGAAGCCGGTCGTCGTGGTGCTGACGCCTTCGATGGACTTCGATCGGAAGGACACCTCCTCGACGAACACACCGGGCGCAAGATATTCGGGCATGACGGTCTCCTTCGTGAGCGAAAACTGTTGGGGCTCAAATCGGCGCCAGGCGCAGCTCGCGACGCGCCGGGGGCAGGCCAAGGGTGGCGAGGATCAGCGGCTCGCCGGGGACGAAAACGGGGGGCGCGTAGGCACCGCTGGTGGCCGCATTGGCCAGTGCGCGCACCTCGGGCTGGGCCGCGAAGGCCAGCACGTCGGGCGCACCCAAGCCCAGTGACGCGCCGGCCAGTGCCGGGGCGGCAAAGACGTGCAGCTGCGCGGCCGGAGACGACGGCGAGCCCGCGCGGTTGGGGCGCGGCAAGGCCAGGTGCAGGCTGAGCCGGCCCTCGGCGTCACTGGCGCCTTCGTGCACGCGGCCGTCACCGTCGGTGAGGCTGACACGCGCCCAGGCCGCGGGCTGGCCGTCGGCCTGCCAGACGAGCAGGCCATGGACGCTGGCCATGCCCGGCGGGGCGCGCCGCACGGGTGCGGACAACAGGCTCACGCGCAGCAGCCGCGCGCCGCCGAAGACGGTGCCGCCGATGATCTGGCCGACCGGCGTGGCCGGCAGCGGCCAAGGCAGGGCCAGTGGCTGGAAGCGCTCCTGGTCGTCGCGCACGACCACGTCGGCAAACGCCGGCGCGGCGGGGATGGGTTCGCGCCAGCGTTCGGGCAAGTCCGGCCAATGGTGCACGCCACTGGCCGAGACCACCGAGCGGCCGAGCAGCTTGCCGCCGCGCCTGAGCACGAGGCTGCAGCGCAGACCGGTCATGACGGCCTCGCCCGTGGCGTCGTCAACGAAGGCCAGCGCGTCGCCCGCGGGCAGCCGCAGTTCGTCCAGCGGCGGGCTGAGCAGGGTCGCGATCATCAGCCGCCCTCCCCGCGCCCGCCAAGGCTAAAGCGGCGCTCGGTGACCGGCGCGCCAGACGGCTCGAGCTGGTCGATGTCGAGCAGCACCATGCGGGCCACATAGGTCATGCCGGCCTGGAAGCCGCTCTTCACGCGGTCCCACAGCGACAGGTAGTCGACCGTGTTCAGCGGGTCGGCGATCAGCTCGACCGTCTCCTCCGGCTGGAAGACCGTGGGGCTGCCCTTGGTGTAGCGGTTGATCGTCTCGCCGCTGAGGGCCGGCAGCTGGTGCAGGAAGGCCATGGCCCAGCCCAGCATCTGCGTCTGCTTGTCGGCGGTGGCCGAGATGGGCAGCATCAGGAAGTAGAGGTCGACAGGCAGCGACGGCTTGTAGAGACGCCCGTCGCGCCCGCGCCGTGGCGGCAAGTTGCGCGGCGAGCCGCCGATGCCGACGCGCCAGAGGATGAGATAGAAGCCCTCGGCCGGCTGGGCCTGGCCTTCCGTCAGGCTGCCGAGCGACGCCAACTCGAACTTGGGCGACGCACCGAGCTGCAGGTCGACCACGGGGCAGGCCTCGCGCATGAGCTCCAGCACGCTCTCGCCCACCGCGCGGATCGCTGCGTACTGCGCCATCAGCGCCCTCGCCTCGGCTGTGCCACCGTTGTCTCCCTCGCCCCTTGTGAACCAGGGCGAGCCCATCCTAGGAACGGCGTTTTGCTCCGGTCACCCTGTTTGTTAGGGGCTGCCGGCGTCCGCGTCCTCAATCGGTAGAAGCCGAAGCAGGTGACAGGTCTGAAGCCCGGTTGTCCTTGATTTGCCAGGATCACCGTTGTGGCGGCACCAGGCGATCTCCGAGGTGCTGGCGGCGAGCCTAGGGCCGAACGCCGGGCGGCTGCATCGTCAGCCCGGCGGATCGGCGCGCGAGATAAACCTCCAGCGCCAGCAGCTCGGCGCTGTCCCAATCCCACACGGCCGCGCGCACGCCGCCGACGCAGCCGCGCAGGCGGCGCTGCAGGCTGCCCAGCGACTGCCATTCGAGGCGGTAGACAGGGTAGTCGTCGACGTGGGCCTGCGGGATCAGGCTGCCACCCAGGCGCAGGCCGGCGCGCTCGTCGTGGCATTGCGTGCAGGACAGGTTCAGCGCGCCGATGCGCGTCGTGTAGAGCTTTCGGCCCTGCGTGGCCGCGGCGTCCAGCTCGGGGCCCTGCGGTGGCTGCAGCGGCAGGCCGCGCGACTGCTGCGCCACGAGTGCCGTCAGCGCGAGCAGCGGCTCGGCCTCGGGTGCCCAGGCCGGCTGCCGCTGGTGGCGCACGCGGCAGCGCTGGATGCGGCCCGGCAAGTCGACGAGGCCGGCGTCGAATGCCGGGTAGCGTGTCGCCACGCCGCGCAGCTTCTCGGGTTCGCCGTGGCAGCTCGCGCAGGATCTGGCGCCCGCCGCCCACAGCTCGCGTCCCAGCGCCAGCGCGAGCTGGGCCGGGTGCTGGCTGTCGTCGGCTTGCAGCGTGCGCAATGCCGGGCTCATCGTGTCGCGACCCGAGCGGCGCTCGTCGGCATGGGCGGCCAACGCAATGACGAGCAGCAGCCAGGCCTTCATGCGACGCTCAGCGCGCGCGTCTCGCGGTGCTCAAAGCCGTTGTCGCCGCGCCAGAGGAAGCAGAGCTCGCCGGACCTGCTTGCGCGCAGCCAGAACGCCAGATACGGGTTGGCCGAGACCGCCGCGAACAGGTCGGCGGCGAAGACGAGCTCGCCATCGAGCCGGCACTCGAAGCGGCGCACGAGGTCGCGCGGAAGGCGGACGCCGTCGTCGCTGGTGCGGTAGCCAGTCTCCATCGCGTGAGCGACCGTCGCGCGCACCTCGAAGGCTTCGCCGGCCTTGATGGCAGCGGGCAAGGTGATGACGGCGCGCGTGGCCATCAGGGTTCCACGCAGGCCGCCAGCGTCACGATGACGTCGATGCCGGCCTGCCAGCAACGGCCGTCGGCTGCACGCGCGACGGCGACGATGCGCTGGCTGCGTGCCAGGCGCATGCGCGTGCTGAACTCGTGCCTGGGGCTGTCTGTGTCGAGCGTGACGTGCACGACCTCGGGCTCGGGGTTGAGCGGCGTGAAGAGGGCCAGGCCCGTGACAGGCTCGCTCGCCGCGACGCGCACCGGCACCGCGTTGCCGTTTTCCACCAGTGCGGCAATGTCGATCTTCAGCGCTCCGGCCTCGGGGTCGCGGCCGGCCCAGGCACGGATGGCAGCGCGCATGGCCTCGTCCGTCGCCTGCGTCTCGGGCAAGACGGCCAGCGCCGCGGCGCCAACGATGAGTTCGCGCCGCCTCATGGCGGCAGCGCGGCGAGGTAGGCCACGAGGTCGTCCAGCTGCTGTTCGGTCAACGCTGGCCTGCCCGCCCAGGTCGGCGCCACATCACGCAAGCCCTCGGTCGAGCGAAACGGCGGCATCACGGTGGCCGGGTTGAAGCGGCGCATGTCGGCGATGCGCTCGCGCAGGCCCTGGACCGTGAGCCGCGCAGCCACGCCGGCCAGCGGCGGCGCGAGATTGCCCTGGTTGGCGTCGCCGGCCGCCGTCAGCGAATGACACAGCAGGCACAGGCTCTGCGTGCGGTCGGCCACCAGCGCGCGGCCGCGCCCCACGTCGCCGGGCCCGGCCTGCGCGCTGGCCGCCAAGAGCAGGGCCAGCAACGCACGCATCAAACGAGCGAGTGCTTCTTCAGCGGCAACTCGCGGATGCGCTTGCCCGTCGCCGCGAAGACGGCATTCAGCACGGCCGGTGCGGCCACTGCGATGGTGGGTTCGCCCACGCCACCCCAGAAGCCGCCCGACGGCATGACGATGGCTTCGACGGCCGGCATGTCGGCCATCTTCATGACCGGGTAGGTGTCGAAGTTCTGCTGCTCGACGCGACCATCCTTGATCGTGATCTCGCCGTACAGCGCGGCCGACAGGCCGTAGACGAAGCTGCCCTCGACCTGGGCCGCGATCTGCTGCGGGTTGACCGCGTGGCCGGGGTCGGTGGCGGCAACGATGCGATGGATCTTCAGCTCGCCTTGTCTGTTCACCGACACCTCGGCGCAGGCGGCGACATAGCTGCCGAAACCCATGATCTGCGCCAGCCCCAGGTAGCGGCCCTTCGCCCGTGGCTTGCCCCAGCCCGCCTTGGTGGCCACGGCGTTCAGCACGGCCAGGTGCTTGGGCGAATTGGCCAGCAGCTCGCGGCGCAGCTCCAGCGGGTCACGCTTGGCGGCGTGGGCCACCTCGTCGATGAAACACTCCAGGTAGATGGCGTTCTGGTTCAGGTTCACGCCGCGCCAGAAGCCCGGCGGCACCGGCGGGTTGCGCATCGCGTGGTCGATCAGCAGATGCGGCACTGCATAGCCGAATGCCCCTTCCGCGCCGCCGGCGTTCAGGCCCTGGAACACCACGGGGTCTTTGCCGTCCTTGATGTTCTGCGGAAAGAGCCCCGCGATGATGCTCTGGCCGGAGATGCGCATATGCAGGGCCGTCAGCTTGCCCGCCGCGTCCAGGCCCGCCGTCAGCTTGCACTGCGTGACCGGGTGGTAGCGGCCGTGGGTCATGTCCTCTTCACGCGTCCAGATCAGCTTGACCGGCGTGCCGGGCAGCTCCTTGGCGATGGCCACGGCCTGGCGCACCCAGTCGTGCACGGCGCCGCGCCGGCCGAAGCCACCACCCAGGTGCAGCTTGTAGACCTCGCAGGCCGAGGGCGGCAGGCCGGCGGCCTCGGACGCTGCAGCCAGTGCCGCCTCGCCGTTCTGCGTCGGCGTCCAGACCTCGCAGCGCTCCGGCGTCCACTTGGCGGTGGCGTTCATCACCTCCATCGTCGCGTGGTTCTGATGCGGTGCGCTGTAGACGGCCTCTACCGTGGTCCACGCTGCCGCCAGCGTGGCCACGGCCTCGCCCTGCGCGCTGCCCACGGCGGCATCGGTCGCGTCCAGCCCGGCCTTCAGCGTTGCGGCGACGTCGGCGCTGCTGAGCGTGGCGTTGGGGCCCTCGTCCCAGAGGATCGGCAGCGCGTCCAGCGCCGTCTTGGCTCGCCACCAGGTGTCGGCCACGACGGCCACGGCACTGTCGCCGACCTGCACGACCTTCTTCACGCCGGGCCGGCTGGCGATTGCCGCCGCATCGAAGCTCTTCAGCGTGCCGCCGAACACCGGGCAGTCCTTGATCGCCGCGTTCAGCATGCCGGGCAGCTTCAGGTCCATGCCGTAGACCTGGGAGCCGTCGAGCTTGGGCTTGGTGTCCAGCCGCTTCATCGGCCGACCGGCGAGCTTCCAGTCCTTGGCGTCCTTCAGCGTGATGTTGTCGGGCATGGCCAGCTTGGCCGCCTCGGCAGCCAGCTGGCCGTAGCTCAGGCGCCGGCCCGTGGCCGCATGCACGACCCGGCCGGCCGCGGTGTCGCAGGTCTGCACCTGCACCACCCACTGGTTGGCCGCCGCTTGAATGAGCAGGGCCCGCGCCAGCGCCCCGCCCTTGCGCACGTATTCGTGCGACTCGCGCACGCCGCGGCTGCCGCCCGTGCTCATGCTGCCCCAGGCGCGGTTGCGCGCGAGGTTCTGGCCGGGCGTCGGGTACTCGGTCCTGACCTTGCTCCAGTCGCAGTCCAGCTCCTCGGCGACGAGCTGGGCCAGGCCCGTCAGCGTGCCCTGCCCCATCTCCGAGCGCGCGATGCGGATGACGACGGTCTCGTCCGGCAGGATCTGCACCCAGGCGTTCAGTTCGGGCGGCGCATCGGCTTCGGCAAGACCCGGCACGTGAAAGCCGATCACCAGCCCACCCGCGGCAGCCGACGTCGTGTGCAGGAAGTTGCGGCGGCTCAGCACGGCGCTCATGCCTGACCTCCTTCGATGACGATGGGAATCTGCTTGCGCTGCACCTGGCCGGCGGCCAGGTGGATGGCGGCGCGCACGCGGTTGTAGGTGCCGCAGCGGCAGATGTTGGTCATGGCCGCATCGATATCGGCGTCGGTCGGCTTGGGCTTGGCCTTCAACAGCGCCGCGGCGGCCATCAGCATGCCGCTCTGGCAGAAGCCGCACTGCGGCACGTCGAGCGCGTCCCAGGCCTTCTGGAGCGGGTGACTCGCTTTGGGCGCCAGGCCCTCGATGGTCGTGATCTTCTGCGCCGACGTCAGTGCCGAAGCCGGCATCACGCAGCTGCGCACCGGCGCGCCGTCGATGTGCACCGTGCAGGCGCCGCACTGGGCCACGCCGCAGCCGTACTTGGTGCCCGTCAGACCGAGCTGCTCGCGCAGCACCCAGAGCAGCGGCGTCTCGGCTTCCGCCTCGAACTGCATCCGCTTGCCGTTGACCGTCAACTCCGCCATGCCCTGCTCCCGACCGCCACCGTGGCGGCGCGCGAGAGGCTAGCAGGGTCGGCGCCGCGCGGCCAGCGCCCGCCTAAGATGAAATGCACGATGGCCCACGTCCTGCTACCCCTGCCCGCCGATGGCTATGACCCGACCGAGACGGCCATCCCCTGGCAGCTGCTCAGCGAGCGCGGCCACTGGCTGAGCTTCGCCACGCCCGACGGCCAGCCGGCGCAGGCCGACCCGCGCATGGTCGACGGGCGCGACCTCGGCATCTGGGCGCCTTTGCTGCGCGCCGCGGCGCCAGCCCGCAAGGCCCATGCCGCGATGGTCGCGAGCGCGGAGTTCCAGCAGCCGTTGAGTTATGACGATCTCGGTGCCAGTGCCTTCGACGCGCTGCTGCTGCCCGGCGGCCACGCGCCAGGCATGAAGGTCTATCTCGAATCGACGCAGTTGCAGGCCTTGGTGGTCGCGCAGTTCGCTGCGCACAAGCCGGTGGCTGCGATCTGCCACGGCGTGCTGCTGGCGGCTCGCTCGCGGCGCGCCGACGGCCTGTCGGTACTGCACGGCCGGCGCACCACAGGTCTCACGAAACAGCTGGAGATGACCGCCTGGCTGATGACCGCCGCCTGGCTGGGCTCCTACTACCGCACCTACCCGACGCCGCTGCAGACCGAGGTCGAGGCCGCGCTCGCCCGCCGCCAGGACTTCGACGTCGGCCCACCAGCCTTGCTGCGGGACACACCCGAGCACCTGGGCCGCGGCTTCGCGCTGCGCGACGGCAACTACCTCAGTGCCCGCTGGCCGGGCGACGCGCACGCCTTTGCGCTGGCATTGGCGCAGATGCTGGACGAACGGGCCGGCTGATTTCGGCGCCGCCTGCAGAGTTGCTCGACAACGTGTAGCGTTCGCCGCTGCTGTAGCCGAATGCGCCGGCGTTGCGCAGATTCGCGATCCGAGGAGACTCCGATGACGACATTGCAGATCAATGGTCAGTCGATGACGGTGGAAGCTGGCGACGACACCCCGCTGCTGTGGGTGCTGCGTGACCATCTCGGCATGACCGGCACCAAGTTCGGCTGCGGCCTGGCCCTGTGCGGCGCCTGCACCGTGCACCTGGACGGCCAGCCCGTGCGCGCCTGCCAGACGCCGCTGTCCGCGGCCACCGGCAAAAAGATCGTCACCATCGAGGGCGTGGGCGCCACCAAGACCGGCCAGGCCGTGCAGCACGCCTGGGTCAAGCTCGGCGTACCGCAATGCGGCTACTGCCAGGCGGGTCAGATCATGAGCGCGACGGCGTTGCTCGAGGCCAAGCCCAAGCCGACCGATGCCGACATCGACGCGGCGATGAGCGGCAACCTGTGCCGCTGCGGCACCTACACGCGCATTCGCAGCGCCATCAAGACGGCCGCCGGCCTCGAAGGCGGTGCCGCATGAACGCCTTCATCCCCCAAGCCCTGCTTCGCGACGGCAAGCTGAGCCGCCGCACGCTGCTGCGCGGCCTGCCGTTGACCGGCCTGGTGCTGAGCGTCGGCCTGCCAAGCATCGCCGGCGCCGACGAGCCCAAGAAGTACGGCGGCGACGCCATGCCCCACGGCATCCAGGACAGTCCGCGGACCTTCGTGTCGATTGCGCCCGACGGCGTCGTCAGCATCGTCGTCAACCGCTCGGAGATGGGCCAGGGCGTGCGCACCAGCCTGCCCAAGGTGCTGGCCGACGAGCTGGAGTGCGACTGGGCCAAGGTCAAGGTCGTGCAGGCGCCCGGCGACGAAGAGAAATACGGCAACCAGGACACCGACGGCTCGCGCAGCATGCGCCACTGGTTCATGCCCATGCGCCGCTGCGGCGCGGCGGCCCGCCAGATGCTGGAGCTGGCCGCGGCCCAAGCCTGGGGCGTGCCGGTGGCCGAGGTGCAGGCGGGCAACCATGCCGTCACGCACAAGGCCAGTGGCCGCACGATGGGCTATGGCGCGCTGGCCGAAGCCGCCGCCAAGCTGGATGTGCCCAAGCGCGAGGCGCTGAAGCTCAAGGACGCCAAGGACTTCCGCTACATCGGCAAGCAGGACAGCCACCTGGTGGACGCCGAAGTCATCGTCACCGGCCGCTCGCAGTACGGCATCGACACGCGTCTGCCGGGCATGCTGTACGCCGTCATCGCGCGGCCACCGGTGCTGGGCGGCAAGCTCAAGTCGGTGGACCCGGCGGAGGCACTGAAGGTGCCGGGCGTCGTCAAGATCGTCGAACTGGCGGGCACGGCGCCGCCGAGCGAGTTCCAGCCGCTGGGCGGCGTGGCCGTCATCGCCAAGGACACCTGGGCCGCGATCAAGGGCCGCGAGGCGCTGAAGCTCGTCTGGGACGACGGCGAGCACGCCAGCTATGACTCGGTCGCCTTCCGCAAGGAACTGGAGGCCGCGGTGAAGAAGCCTGGCGGCAAGGTCGTGCGCAACGACGGCGATGCCGAGGCCGCGCTGGGCAAGGCGGCCAAGCGTGTGGCGGCGGACTACTACGTGCCCCACCTGGCGCACGCGACGATGGAGCCGCCGGCCGCCACGGCCCGCATCGTCGACGGCCGCTGTGAGGTGTGGACCTCGGTGCAATCGCCGCAGGCCGCGCGCGAGCGCGTCGCCAAGCGGCTGGGGCTGGAGCCCGACAAGGTCACCATCCACGTGACGCTGCTGGGCGGCGGCTTCGGGCGCAAGTCCAAGCCCGACTTCGCCGTCGAGGCCGCACTGCTGGCGCAGCAAATGCAGGGCCAGCCCGTCAAGGTCACGTGGACGCGCGAGGACGACCTGCACCACGACTACTTCCATACCGTCACCGCCCAGCATCTGGAGGCCGGGCTGGATGCCCGGGGCCGCGTGACGGCCTGGCTGCAGCGCGCGGCGGAGCCGACCATCCTGTCCATCTTCGCGCCCGACCCCAAGCAGTTGGCGCCCTTCGAGCTGGGACTGGGACTGGTTAACCTGCCTTATGCCATTCCCAACGTCCGCATCGAGAACCCCGCAGCGACGGCGCACGCGCGCATCGGCTGGCTGCGCTCGGTCAACAACATCCAGCACCAGTTCGCGGCCCAGTCCTTCGTGGCCGAACTGGCCCATGCGGCCAAGCGTGATCACCGCGACTTCCTGTTCGAGCTGCTCGGCCCGCCGGCGCAGATTCCGCCGCCGCAATTGGGCGACGACTGGAACCACGGTGAGTCACCCCAGCTCTACCCCGTCGACACGGGCCGGCTGCGTGGCGTCATCGAGCGTGCCACGGCGGAAGCACGCTGGAGCCGCAAACTGCCGCACGGCCAAGGCCTGGGCCTGGCGGCCTGCTACAGCTTCGTGACCTATATGGCCGTCGTCGTGGAGGTGAAGGTCAGCTCCAAGGGCGAGCTCAGCATCCCGCGCATTGACGTCGCGCTGGACTGTGGCCCGGCCATCAACCCCGACCGCATCCGCTCGCAGGTCGAAGGCGCCTGCATCATGGGCCTGAGCCAGGCGCTGTACAGCGAGATCACGTTCAAGGACGGCAAGGTCGAGCAGAGCAATTACCACGACTACGAGATCGCCCGGCTCAGCATCGCGCCCAAGAAGATCGCCGTGCACATCATGCCGAGCGCGGGCTACGACAAGCCGCTGGGCGGCGTCGGCGAGCCGGCCATCGGGCCCGTCGCGCCCGCGCTGATGAACGCGATCTTTGCGGCCACCGGCAAGCGCATCCGACAGCTGCCGTTGAAGGATCAGTTGGCGACGAAGAAGAAAGCCTGAGGCTCAGCGGTCCAGCAGCCCGACGTCCCTCAACACGGCGTTGAAGGCCGCCGGCGCTTCCAGCGACGGCAGGTGGGCCACACCGGCCAGCGGCCAGCGCTGCACGCCGGGGATGCGTGCGGCCATCAGCCGGCAGCGGTCCACGAGATGGGGCAGATCGAGGTCGCCCCAGACCAGCCGCACCGGGCCGGCCAGCGCCTCCAGCCGCGCCCAGGCCGGCGGTGCATCGACCGCGTCGCCGGCCGGCGGCGACTGCAGCGCGATGCGGTTCATCGCGAGGAAGAGTTCGCGCGCCGCACCGCCCACGCGGCCCTCGGATTGGGCGGGGCCGTCCAGCCACAGATGAGCTTCCAGGCGGTTCTGCTGCTCGACATCCTTCGCAGCTTCAGCCGCGTCGATGGCGTCGGCCAGCGACTGCACGAGGGCATCGAGCCGGGGCGCCGGCACGCCGGTCACCGAGGGTGCCACCAGCGTCAGACCCGCGACGCGTTCCGGATGAGCCAGCGCGAGATCGATGGCAATGCGGCCGCCCTGTGAGCAGCCGATCAACTCCGCCCGTGCCAGGCCCAGCGCATCCAGCACGGCGAGCAGGTCGCCCACCCAGGCATGCGGCCGGGCGGCGGTGATGCGCGTCTGGCCGAAGCCACGCCGGTCCATCCGCAAAGCCGAGCGCCTGCCGGCGGCGGCGGCCATTGCGCCGTCCCACAACCGACCGTCGGCGACACCGGCATGCAGGAACACGAGCGGCGGCCGGCCACCATCGTCGTGCCGTTGGTAGTCGACAGCCGTTCGGCGCCGTCGACAGGAATCCAGTGGGTGACCTGCATGCTCAGCTCGGCTCGGCAATGCGATAGCCCACGCCCGGCTCGGTCAGCAGCACGCAGGGCTCGGCGGGCTCCGTCTCCAGCTTGGCGCGCAATTGGGCCATGTACAGGCGCAGGTAGTGGGTCTGCTCGGTCGCGTCGGGGCCCCAGACGTCGGCGAGCAGGCGGCGGTGGGTGACGACCTGGCCGGCCTGGCGCACGAGGCGGGCCAGCAGCTTGAACTCGGTGGGCGTCAGGCGCACGTCGGCACCGTCGCGACGCACGCGGTGGGCTTGCAGGTCGACTTCCAGACCGGCGCGGCGGTAGAGGGTGACGGCCGGCTGCGCCACGGTACCGCGGTGGCGCAGCGCCACGCGCAGCCGCGCCAGCAGCTCGCCGATGCCGAAAGGCTTGACGAGGTAGTCGTCGGCGCCGGCGTCGAGCAGGCGGATCTTCTGGCCCTCGATCTGGCGGGCCGAAATGACGATGAGCGGCGTCGAGCGCTCCCGGCGCAGGGTTTGCAGCAGCTCTTCGCCGTCGCCGTCGGGAAGGCCGAGGTCGAGCAGCACGGCGTCGAGCTGGCCGGCGTGCGCGAGCTGGGCCATCGCGTCGGCCAGGCTCGCGGCGGCCAGCACCTCGTAGCCTTCGACAGCCAGGGCCTCGCGCAGCGTCACGCGCAATTCGCGGTCGTCTTCGACGAGCAGCAGTCTCATGCCACGACCTCCCGCCGGGCCGCCCCAAGGGTGGCCGAGCCCCCTCGGGGGGCAGTGAACGCAGCGAGCATGGGGGCTGTCATGACACCTCCGGCAGCTGCGGTGCCTCGCGCAAGGGCAGGCGACACTCGAAGGAACAGCCCCCATGGCCGCGCGGGCGCAGGCTCAGCTCGCCGCCGTGGGCCTCGGCAATGGCGCGGCAGACCGCGAGGCCCACGCCGGCGCCGGCCGGCCGCTGCGAGAAGGCGGCCAGGTCGCCACGCTGGAAGGCATCAAAGACGCGTTCGCGCCAGGCCGCGGCAATGCCGGGGCCGCGGTCGCGCACGGCGAACATCACCTCGCTGCCGAGCCGGCGCACGACCAGCTCGACCGTGGCTTCGGCCGGGCTGTACTTCAAGGCGTTGTCGACGAGGTTGTCCAGCAGCTGTGACATCAGGGCCGCATCACACCACAGCAGCGGCAGGCCAGCCTCGACGCGGGCCTTCACGCGCTGGCCGTCGGGCCGGCGGCGCACGCGGCGCAACGCGGCGCCGACGATCTCCTCGGCCGACTCCCAGTCGCAGCGCAGCGCCACGCCGGGGCCGCCCAGGCGGGCGAGCTGCAGCGTGTTGTCGGTCAGGCGCACGAGGCGGGCGGTCTCGTCGACGATGCGCTCGGCCAGCTCGCGGCGCTGGGCCGGCGACAGGCGCTCGTCCTGGGTCTGCAGCGCCGAGGCCGAGCCCATGATGGTGGCCAGCGGCGTGCGGTAGTCGTGGGAGATGGCAGCCAGCATGGCGTTGCGGGCCGACTGGGTCTGCGCCAGCTCGGCAGCCTGGCGGGCTTCGTCCTGCACGCGACGGCGCTGCAGGGCCAGGCCCATCTGGTCGCACAGGGCCTGGGCGTGGGCGAGCTGGTCGACCGGCAAGGCCAGGTCGCCGAGGCCACGCAGCGTGACGGCGCCCAGTGCTGCGTCGCGACCACGCAGCGGCAGGTAGAGATCGGGCTCCTCGGCGTGGTGGTCGGTGCCGGGGCCCAGCGCCCGGCCGCTGTCGGCACACAGCTGCAGGCCGGCCAGCGCATTGGCGTCGGGCTCGCCGAGGACGAGTTCCGCCACGTCGGGCGCGGGCCGCAGCAGCGCCGCAGCGGGCAGGCCGGCCGTGTCGGACACGGCCCGCAGCAGTTCGGCGGCATGCTCCTCCGGCCGGTCGGCGTCGCGCATCAGGTCGCCGAACTCGCGCAGCGCACGCTCCAGCTGGGCGGCGCGCTGTGCCGCGCGCAGGCTTTCCCACGCGCGGCCCAGTTTCCAGCCCACCCAGGCGAGCGCCATCAGCGAACCGGTGGCAATCCAGGGCAGGAACTGGATGATGGGACGGGCAATCATGGGCGGCGCAGTTTAGGCGGCCACCTCCTCGCTGCGCGGCTGCGCCGGCTTGGCCAGACGGTCCTTGACAAGCCCCGCGAGCAGCACGTCCACCAGCGTGCCACTCTGGCCCGCGCCCTGCCCGCCGCCCACCAGCACGTCGGGCACCAGCTGCACGCCGGCACCGGCCAGCGCCTGGGCCACCTGCACGACGGCGTAGTTGCCGGACTCCATCGAGCCGATCTTCTGGCGGATGACCTCGGCCTCGGCCTCGCCGATGGCCAGCGTGCGGCCGGCCTCGGCCTGGCCGGTCACGCGCGTGACCTCGGCGTCGGCTTCTGCCGTGATCTTCTTGGAGCGCGCGGCGCCATCGGCCGTCTTCACCGCGGCCTGGGCGCTGAATTCGGCAATGGCCACCTTGCGCTCGGCATCCACGACCTGGGCCTGCGTGCGGGCCAGGGCCGTCGCCTGCTCGAGCTGCTGGCGCACACCCTGGGCTTCCATCTGCGTCGTGAAGGTCACCTTCTCCTGCTCGGCCAGCTTGCGGTCGGTCAGCGTCTTCATCAGCTCGGCCGGCGGCACGATGTCGCCGATCAGCGTCTCGACGGCGCCGACGTCATAGGCGCGCAGCGCGTTGCCGATGGCGGCCTTGGCCTCGGCCTGCCGTTCGCTGCGCTTCTTCAGGAAGTCGATGGCGTCGGAGTTCTGCGCGGCGTTGCGGAAGTAGTTGCCGATGGTGGGCTCCAGCACCTGCGTGACGAGCGCCTCCATGCTGCCGAAGCGGGCGATGACCTTGGGCGCGTCGTTGCGCGGGATGTGGATGATCTGGCTCACGTCCAGGTTGAACGTGAAGCCGTCGGCCGAGCGCACGGTGATCGTGGACAGGTTGGCGTCGAGCTTGTGCGCCTCGGTCTTGCCGGTGGCCCAGTTCAGCACGACGTTGGCCGTGGGCACCACGCGCACCTTGTGGGTGTAGGTGTTGATGGCGTACTTGCCTGGGTCGAGCACGTCGACCCACACGCCCTTCTCGCCGCGGCGGACCATGTTCGCGTGGCGGAAGCCCTCGCCCGTCACGTCCACGCCCACCTTGCCGACGAAGGCGACGACGACGCCGACCGATGCGATCGGCACCTCGGTCATATCGATGATCTCGACGGTGGCGAACATCGGGTTGATGAAGTAGCGGCCGGCCAGCAGCACCTGCTCCTGCAGGCCCTTGGTGCCGCCGGCATTGACGAAGGCCTGCGGTTCCTGGAACAGGTTGTGGCCGGGCACTTCGGGGCCGGCGATCTCGCCGGTAGTCAGCGACGCGCCTTCGCGGGTCGTCACGATGCCGACCTTGTTGTCGGGCACGTCGGTCACGGGCACCTGCACGACCTTGAACAGGCTGGGGTTGATGCGGTACTTGCCTTGCGGGATGACGGTCATCTGCGGGCCGCGCTCGCCGCCGCCGGCCATGAAGGCGCGGGCATCCTGGAAGCTGTCGCAGGCGACGGCGCCGCCGATGACGCGGCCGCCGGCCAGTGGCTTGCCGTCGCGGGCTTCAACGATGCCGATCCTGCCGGGCTCGATGACGGTCATGCGCTCCAGGTGCACGGTGAACAGCAGCGTGTTGATGCGCCACGCACCCGGGGGCACGACGGTCATCTGCAGGCCACGTTCGCCGGCGGCCAGGAAGGCGCGGGCGTCCTGGAAATGGTCGCACTCGACGTGGCGGGCCAGCACGCGGCCGTCCGGCAGCGGCAGGCCATCGCAGGCCTCGACCACGCCAATGGCGTCGTCCGGCACGATGGTGAACTTGACGAGGACGACCTCGTACTGCCACGGCCACAGGCCCATGTGCAGGCCGGGGGCCAGCGTGTCGGCCTGCAGGCCGGCTTCGCCGTACAGCGCGACGATGCGGCCGGGCGGCAGTTCGCGGTGGCGGCCGAACAGCACGAAGCCCTTGGTGACCGTGCCGATGGAGTCGTCGGGCACGATGACGAAGCCGAACAGGCGCAGCGTGCGGCGATAGAAGACCAGCGCCAGCAACGCGACGGCGGCCAGCGCCGTCAGCCCGGGGTGGTCGAAAAGGGTGAACAGGGTGTTCATGTGCGGCAGCACCGTGGTGAAGGAAAGCCCACTGTGCTCGGCCAGGCGTTAGCGCCGCATAAGGACGCCGCCCAAAAAAAGAGACCCCGGCCGTAGGCCGGGGCTGAAACCGCTCGCCGCTGTCAATGCGGCGGGCGCCTGCTCAGGGAGGAACAGCAGGGGGCCGAAGCCCGCCGGGAATTTACCTCGCCGAGCGCCGCCGTCTTGTCAGACAAGACGCCGTCAACCGGGTTGTCGCGCGTTTTGAAACAGCCCCATGGGCGTCGGCGCACTCGGCGCGGGGCGCTGCCACGCGCCGGTTGGCGGCGAGCTGAAGGCGGCGGCCAGCCGCGCGCCGAACAGTGGGCTCGTCGCGATGGCCAGCAACAACCGGCCCCGGTCGTCGAAGGCGTTGATCTGCCCGGCTGCGGGATCGAAGACCCAGTGGGCGATCCGCAGCCCGGGATGGTGCGAAGGAATGCTGGTTTCAAGCATGGATGTCTCGGATGTCAAAGTTGGTCTCCGCCCTCTCGGCCCAGGCCGAGCCGCTGATCTCGACACCGACCAGGAAGGCCTGCTCATCGCGCTCCCGCGCGGCGTGGGCATGCAGCGACGTCACCCGACGGAGGGCGTCGCGCAGTTGCAGGACTGAGGCTTGGGCGAGGGTGGCGAGTTGGGCTGGCATACGGGCTCCGGGAGCGATTCGATGAACGCGGCGACCGTGTCCTGCCACTCATCGAGGTCCGAGTCGGCGACCTCGACACCGCAGAGGAATTCGAGCTCGCGCCGGCGATCCGTGGCAGCCGGGCGTTCGTGCCGGGCCTGCGTCACGGCGAGGGCCTGGGCACGGAACCAGCGTGGCATCCGGGCCAGCAGGGCGAGGGTTCGGTCGGAATTCTTGGCCATGCCGCCTATTGAGCTGCGCGCTGGCGATGGAACCGGCAGTACTGCCGCTCCCAGCTGTCCTTGTCCCTGGCCTCCGCCAGCGTCTGCCATTGCATGTTGGACGCTGCGTCCTCGCCCTCGGCACACGGCGGCTCCACGTACCTGACCACGTAGCCCGGGCACGATCCTGCGGCCGCGTCCGTCGCTGGACAGGGGTTGGCCCGCTTGAACGCGGCAACCGCAGCCTTCGAGCGCTGCGGCGCCGCTTCGGCAGAGCCGGCGACCACCAGGATGGCAGCGGCGAGCAGTGCCAGCATCACCGCGGCAGCAATGGATGCGCCGGCCCTCACAGCACGGTCCTCAGCACGTCGATCTCGGTGCCTTCCCAGGCTTCCTCGTCGCCCTTGGGCACGATGACGCGATCCAGGGCGTTGCCCGCCGCGGCCCAACTGCCGAGGCGGCGGGGCGTGACGCGAAGAAGGTTGGCGCGAAACCGCCGGGAAGCGTCTTCAGCGGGCGTGTGGGCTTGAGGCTGCATGGTGGCTCCTGTGTCGATGGAGTCAGTCTCGGCGCCGGGCAGCCCCAGAGCCATCGCCCTTTAGGGGTGGTCGAGGGGGGATGGGCGACGGCGCATCCCCCATCACATCCCTCCAAAGGGGGATGGCGGCCGGCTCAGTCCTGAACGGTCATTGGCAGGCCATGGCGCGCATCGAAGCCTGTTTAAGGGACACCAGGTCCCTCGAAACATTCCAGCAACCGTGAGAAATCTCATGCATGGCAGAGGGCTGGTGTATCGGTCTGTGAGCATCCGGAGAAACCCCGGCCTGCCTCCATAGACTCCGCCGCGCAGCGCGTTGGGCGCCAAGGATGCAAGTACATGGTCCCTATCATTGAAGCAAGGCGCGGCACGGCGCTAAACAGGTTCGCAAGCGCGCCGCTAGAGCTGAACAGCGGTTTCGGCGGGCTCGATGGCGACGCCCTCGGCCTTGTCGAGCGCCGCTACGGCGACCGCGGCTTGCTCGTCAAGCGCGAGCGCTACAGCAGCCGCAACCAGGACGGCGACATCGTCTGCACGGCACGCGATGGCGACCGGATCGTCGGCACGCTGTCCGTGCGCTTCGACGGCCGTGGCGGCCTGCATGCCGACCTGCTGTTCGGTGCCGAGCTGGCCGAATGGCGTGCCGATGGCGTGAAGCTCTGCGAGTTCGGCGGCCTGGCCGTGGATAAGCATTCGCACGACCCCAAGCGCGTGCTGGCCCAGATCTTCCATCTCGGCTACCTGCACGCCCACCGGCGCGCCGGCTGCGAGCGCCTCGTCATCGAGGTCAATCCGCGGCACGTGGCCTTCTATCGCCGCCGGCTGGGGCTGGTGCCCTTCTCGACGCCGCGCCACAACCCGCGCGTGGATGCGCCGGCAGTGTTGATGAGCGTCGACTTCGCGACCATCCGCGAACAGATCGAACTCTGGGGCGGCCAGCAGGAGGACCTGTCCACCGCGCGCTGCTTCTATTCGCTGTTCTGGGGCCCCGGCGCGGAGGCCACCATGCTTGCCAGGCTGCCATAGCTGCCGCTGCGGGTCATCTCACGGAAGCGCCACAGGCGTCGGGACCGTTGGACGGTCCAGACGCCTGTGTGCCCAGAGGATGGCCTGCCCGGAGGGACTCGAACCCCCGACCTGCTGCTTAGAAGGCAGCTGCTCTATCCAGTTGAGCTACGGGCAGATGCTGCGGATTAGATCAGCACGTTGATGATGGCATTGCCGATGCCCATCAGCGCGGCACCGGAGATGAGGCCGGCGCAGATCGGCTCCATGCCTTCGACCCAGACGCGGTGACCCTGGCTGCCGGCTTGTTGCTTGTACTTCCTGGCCATGACCCAGAAGATCAGCGCGCCGACGAACATCGCGAAGGTGGACTCGGGCGGCAGCGTGACACCCAGGCCCACGGCGACGGCCGACAGGCCGAAACGGCCCTTGGTGGCGATGCGCGCCACTTCCATGGCGAGGGCCGCGAAGGCGGCGACGCCCATCGAGATCAGCGCCGACGTTGGCAGGCCCTTCAGGCCCTTGGCGATGATCTCGGCCACACCCTTCCACTGCAGGGCCGCGGGCATCGCGAACTGGTCGGAGACGATGGTGGCCGCGCTGCGCACGCCGCTCGCGTCGGGCTGCAGGAAGAGCAGGAAGAACAGCGGCACGCAGACCAGCACGCCGGCCAGGTTGCCGATGACGTGGCCGATGGCCTGGTGGCGCGGCTTGCCGCCGAGCATGTAGCCGGGCTTGATGTCGGACAGCAGGTTGGCCGCGTTGGCCGCGATCTCGGCCGTCATGCCGGCGGGCAGCAGGTTGGAGCCGGGGTTGCTGCGGTCCAGCGCGCCCATCGTGAACTGCGTGATCTTGGACAGCGAGCCGGTCGGCGTCCAGGACGTCAACGCCATCGAGTTCGTGCAGATGATGGTCAGCACGAAGATCAGCGGCAGCGAGATCAGGGCCAGCCACAGCGGCACGCCGAAGAAGGCGTGGGTGATGTAGCCGCCGAACAGGCTCAGCACCGGCACGCCGATCCAGGACACCCACAGCGGCACTTCGATGTGCTTCAGCAGGTCACCGGCGGTGCTGGCGTCGGCCTTCGCGACCGGGCTCTTGCGCTTGAAGGCGCTGGTGAAGATCTCGGGCTTGGCCAGCAGGCCGACCAGCGCGCCAACCACCATCATCGTCACACCCCACCACAGCGACCACTGGTTGACGATCTCGGCGCGGTTCAGCGGGATCAGCGCGCCATTGGCGCCGATGCGCGGCGCGATGTCGCCGGCCTGGATCATCAGCGGCGCCAGCACGACGAAGTTGATGAAGGCACCCAGGAAGCAGCTGGTGGCCACGGCAATGCCCATCAGGCCGCCGACGCCCAGCATGGCCGCATCCAGCGTCAGGCGCAGCCCGAGCACGCGGAAGTCCGTGCCGAGGATGTTGGGGATGAAGCCCGACGCCTTCGTGGCCCACGCGTAGTAGTAGTCATCCAGGCGCTCGTGCAGATGCCAGGGCTCGGCGACGCCCGCCCACTTGTCCAGCATCAGGATCTTGAACTGCACCAGCTTCATCCAGCCATCGCTGACCAGGGCCTGGTAGAGCGCCGTGACGCCCGAGACGACGCCCAGCAGCTTGGCCTTGAAGATGCCCTCGTCACCGGCGCCGTGGTACAGCGAATCCAGCACGACGCCGCAGGCGCGGCCTTCCGGGAAGGGCGCCTGGTCTTCGTTGATGAAGCGGCGTTTCAGCGGAAAGGCGATCAGCACGCCGAGCACCGAGATCGTCATGATCCACAGCATCAGCTGCCACCACGGCGGGATGACCCCGGTGACCAGCATGTAAGCCACCAGGCTGGAGAACAGCGGCGTGACGACATAGCCCGAGGCCGTGGCGATGGACTGGGTGCAGTTGTTCTCCAGGATGGTGTAGTCCGCCGCCATGCCGCCGGCGTGCAGCGCGCGGAACAGCGCGAAGGCCAGGATCACCGACGTGAGGCCCACGCCGACCGCGATGCCCGTCTTGGCGCCGATGTACAGCCCCGTGGCCGACAGGATGCCGCCGAGCAGGAAGCCGGTGAGGCCCGAGCGCAGCGTCAGCTGGGCCATATCGCCGCGGAAGACGTTCTTGAACCACCACTCGTCCTTTTGGGCGCGGGTCCAGGAGGCGATCTGCTCGTCGGTCAGGTGTTGGAGTGCCATGGGTCTCAGGCGCGGCTTGTGGCCGGCCCAGTGTTGCAGCGAAGGTGCCGGTATTGTCTCGGCCGACCGAGCGGTCGGCCTTCGGGAGATGCCCCAGGGTCAGGGGCCTCACAAAAAACAAACCCGCCGCGGCTTGCGGCCGGCGGCGGGAGGGCGAATGGCAATTATCACTGCCTTTCGGCGCGACGCTTGGCGGCTACTTTTGCCCCTGGGCGGCCCGGCGCTCCAGCGCCTCCTGGATGCGTGCCTTCACCTGCTCGAAGGGCGGCACGGCGCGCGGCCGCACCTCGCTGACCTCGATGACATGCCAGCCGAACTGCGTCTGCACCGGCGCCTCGCTGATGCCGCGCGGCGCCAGGCGCTTGACCGCGTCGGCGAAGGGCGGGGCAAAGTAGACCGGCAGGCTCCACCCGAGGTCCCCGCCCTTGGCACGCGAGCCGGTGTCCACCGAGACCGCTGCCGCCACGGCCTCGAACGGCTCGCCGCCGCGAATGCGGGCCAGGGCCGCGTCCGCCTGTTCGCGCGTCTGCACCAGCAGGTGCCGGACCCGGTATTCCGTCGGCCCGAGGGCGACGAAGCGGTCGTACTCGGCACGCACCTGCGCCTCGGTGACCGCAGGCTGGCGCGCGAGGCCAGGCTCGTCGGCCTCCAGCAGCGCCCGGTCGCGCTTGTGCACGACCCGCGAGGCGGCCACGGCTTCCACCGCGGCGCGGGCCTCCACGGCACGGCCCTGGGCGCGCAGCACGCGGGCCGCGTAAAACTGCAGGCTGGCCCACTCGGGGCGGCCGGCGGCCACGGCGCGCGCCGCTTCGGCGGCCGGCAGGTCTTTCGCCATCGGCTGGCGGGCCGTCATCAACGCTGCGAGCAACCAGGCGTTGTCCTTGCTCTCCTGCCAGCGCGCGAGGGCATGGCCATGCTCAGCATCGCAGGCCACGGCATCCACAGCCTTGGGCGCGTCGCTGCAGGCCTGCACCGTGGCGATGAAGTCGAACCAGGCATGCCGGCGCAGCACGGCGGCGAGTTCACCCAGGGGACGGTCGGGTGCGACCTGGGGATAGAGCTGCTGGAACAGGTCCAGCGCGCCCATCGCATACGGGTTGTCCTCGACGCGGTCGAGCTGCTCCATCGCCAGGCGCAACGGCGCCATGGGCCCGAGCTGCAACAGCGCCCGTCGCAGCGTGTAGCCGATGGCCGCTTGAACCGGCGCGAGCGCTGCGTCGGCCGCGGCCGCCTGGGCGCGCGCGCTGATCTCGGTCAGCGCGGCATCGGCGCGAGCGCGGTGGCGGACCGCCGGCTCGGCAACGGCGGCGCTGAACTCCGCGCCGCGCAGCTGGCGCTTCGTCCAGGCGTCCGCCACGGCGGTATCCCAGTCGGCGTCACGTACCGCGTCGCGGACCAGGCTGCGCAGTGCACCCAGCGTGGCCCAGGGGCGCATCGGATGGTCCGGTACGGCAGCGATGGCATCGAAGGCCTGGCGCGCGCCGACGTAGTCATCGCCGTAGAAAAGCGCCGCGGCGCGCTGGTAGGCGTTGAGCGCTTTCAGCCGGGCCGGCGCGTTGGCGGGCAACAAGGCGGGCAGCGGCGGCGCCGGCGTCTTGCCCGGCGCCCAGGTGCAGCGGGCGAAAACGGCATCCTGGCCAGCGATCCACGCCAGGCGGTCGGCCGCCTTCAATGACGCATCGGCGACGAGTTCGCGCAGCATGCGCGTCGCGAACGCAAAGGCATCCGGGCCGCACTGGCCCTCGACGGTGTCGATTTCGCCCGCCCCCGCCACCGTCAGCTTGCCCGGGCGGAAGTAGTCCGGGCGCATGGCCGGGTCCCGCTTCTGCAGCGCGCCGCGGGCGGCGAGCCAGGCCTCGATCTCGTCGGCGCCCGTTTGAGGCACGGCGCTGCCTTCGAGCCAGCTGCCCTTGCGGTCGTGGCTCTCCTTGGCGACGGCGCCGACCGGCAGGTGCATGACGCGCCAGGCCACGTAGAGCGACGCACGGCCATAGCTCGGCCGGATCAGGCCGAGCCTGCCGCGCGCATAGGCGGTGTCGTCGGCAGGCCCGACGATGGGGCCCACATAGCCACGGCGCAGCGTCTCGGGCAGGTCGGCGTCATCGGTCGGTGCGGCGTGGCCCGAGGGCATCGGCGCCAGGGAAGTCAGGAAAACCAGGGCGCCGCCCAGCCGGCGCAACGGGAAGTTCATCTTCTTCATGGGATCAGGTGGGGAGGAGGACGGGACGGGTTCGACCAGGCAGCCTCGTCGAACCAGTAAGGGCGCGCTGCGCGGGCCAGCAGCGCAGGGGGTGGCGGGTCATGGGTGGCGAAGCCCAGGGCGGGGCCGCGGCAGCGGCGCGCCAGACCGGCATCGCCGCGCTCGAAGCGCCGGCGCCAGTCCTCGGCGTGCGGCCCGAGGCGATAGAGCATCGGCACGACCTCGTCGACGCTCAGGCGGTCCAGCCAGTCGCCCTGCGTGCACCAATGCGCAAGCACGGTCACGCTCAGGCGCACGCCGGTGGGCAATGCGGCGCGCGCGGCTTCGACGAGTGCACGGTAGGCCTCGCGCTGGCGCAGTGGCGCCTCGAAGTCGAGCTGCAGCAGGCCGGCGGTCCGGCGGCCGTGGCGGCGCACGGCCGCGAGGACGGCGTCGCGCTGCGCGGGCGTGAAGTCGTCGGGTGCGTCGGCGGCGGACTCGACATGCACGACGGGCACCAGGCGCACGCCGGCCGGCAGGGTCAAAGGCTGCGTGCGGCCGCCGCGTTCGACGCGGCTGCCACGCAGCACCAACGACTCGACCAGCACCGCGGCGTCGCGATAGACGGGGGCGGCCGCCGTGGCACCTGGGCGATGGGGTCCGTTGCTGTCGGGCCAGATCCAGGCGGTGCCACGTGCCAGTGATTCGGCGACTTCGGCGGGCGACGCCGATCCGACTGCGGGTTCGCCTGCCCAATGCGGGGCAGCACGGGCGAGCACGCTGACCGTCCAAAGCAAGATGCCGGCGACGGCGCGCATCAGTGCGCTGCGGCGTCGTTGCGAATTCCCCATCGATGCGGCCTCCATCCGCCGGCGCGGAGTCTAGGTGAGGCGAAGGCGGGCGAAGGTGAGGAAAGCGAGGTCCGGAAATGAACCAGCCGCCAGGGCGAACGCCATGGCGGCTGGATGAGTAGGTTTGGTCGGGGCGGCGGGATTCGAACTCGCGACCCTCTGCTCCCAAAGCAGATGCGCTACCAGGCTGCGCTACGCCCCGATCAAGCCCGCCATTCTAATGCCAGTTCAGGCGAGGCCCTCGCCGACGGTGTGGCGGGCCGGTGCGGACACCCGCTGCGGCGTCAAATGCGGCACGGCGGGACGCACCAGCCACAGGGCCGCCGCCAGGTTCCAGACCAGCTGGGCGAGCAGCACGGCGAGGATGGACGCCATCGTCATGTCAGCACCCGCGCCCAGAACGGCCGCGCCCACGGCGAGGTTGGCCACCACGCCCAGCACGCCGACGACGCGCGCGAGTCCGGCCTGGCCCAGCAGCGCACTGCCCCAGGCCAGCGCGCCTGCGGCCTGCAGCAGCCAGCCGATCTTGGCCGCATCGGTCAACGCCAGGCCCGCGGCATGGACGAGTTCGTAGCCGACCTGCAGGCGCGTCGCCGACCCCGCGACCGCATCCGCCGCGAGGTGGGGAATGACGAAGCCGTCGACGATGGTGGCACCCACCAGCGCGACACAGCCCAGCAGATAGCAGGCCAGGCCGGCCAGCACCGCCGCGCGCCGCAGCGACAGCCGCCGTGCCAGCGCGCTGTAGCCGAAGGCATAGGCGCACAGGCTGGCAATGGCGACGCCGTGGACGACGGCCTTCAGCGTCTGCAACTGCGCGATGCTCTGCAGGATCTCGAGCTGGCCCTTGCCGCCGCCGCTCTCGTCGAGGGCAACGAAAACGGTCGACAGCACGGTGGACAGGGCGATGGCGATGCCGGCTGCGCGCGTGCTGGCCGGGGCGGTGTCGGGCTGATGGATTTCAGGGTGCATGAGCGGGTCCCGCGGGATGAAGCGATGAGAAAACCCACCATACTCAGCGCCCCGTCGCATGTCCCGAACAAGCGGCAGGCGGTTGTTCGCAAGCGAACGGACGTCTGCGCCTTGTTCGGCAACCGCCCTCTTCCCCCATGCCAGAGACGCTCCCCAAGACCGACCGGCGCGCCCAGCGCTCGCGCGATCTCATCCTCGAAGCGCTGTTCGCGCTGATGACCGAGCGCGGCTACGAGAGGCTGACCATCCAGAACCTCATCGACCGCGCCGGCGTCGGCCGCGCCACCTTCTACGCGCATTTCCAGAGCAAGGACGAGCTGCTCGCCGCCAGCATCGGCCGGCTGCGCGCCTGGCTGGAGCAGGCTGGCCGCGCCCGCGGCGACGAGCCGCTGGGCTTCACCCTGCCCTTCTTCCAGCATCTGGCCAGCCACCGGCGCATCTACGAGATGACGGTGGCGCGCGAGAGCGAGGTCAGCGTCGA
>JAEKLF010000151.1 GCA_019509985.1 Burkholderiales bacterium
CGGCGTGCACGACTACCTGGGCAAGAACGGCTTCCCCGGCGCGCTGATCGGCCTGTCCGGCGGCATCGATTCCGCGCTGGTGCTGGCCATCGCCGTCGACGCGCTGGGCGCCGACAAGGTGCGCGCGGTCATGATGCCGTCGCCCTACACGGCCGACATCTCGTGGATCGACGCACGCGACATGGCCGAGCGCCTGGGCGTGCGCTACGACGAGAAGAGCATCGTGCCGATGTTCGACGCCTTCAACGCGACGCTGGCCGACGAGTTCCAGGGCCTGCCGCTGGACGCGACCGAGGAGAACATCCAGGCGCGCATCCGCGGCACGCTGCTGATGGCCTTGTCCAACAAGTTCGGCAGCATCGTGCTGACGACCGGCAACAAGAGCGAGATGGCGACCGGTTACTGCACGCTCTACGGGGACATGGCCGGGGGCTTCGCCGTCATCAAGGACGTGGCCAAGACGCTGGTGTTCCGCCTCGCGCGCTGGCGCAATGCGCAAGGCGCCGAGATCATCCCGGACCGCATCATCACGCGTCCGCCTTCGGCCGAGCTGCGCCCCGACCAGAAGGACGAGGACAGCCTGCCGCCGTATCCGGTGCTGGACGCCATCCTGGCGCTCTACATGGAGCAGGACCAGTCCATCGCCGAAATTGTTGCCGCCGGTTTCAAGCCCGAGGACGTCGAGCGTGTGACCCGGCTCATCAAGATCAACGAATACAAGCGCCGTCAGGCGCCAGTGGGCATACGCATCACCCACCGCGGTTTCGGGCGAGACTGGAGATATCCCATCACCTCCAGGTTCCGTGCGTAAACTTGGGCGAACCTTGCCAACTCGGAGCGCAGTAATGAAGCAGATCACCGCCATCATCAAACCCTTCAAGCTCGACGAGGTGCGCGAGGCGCTGGCCGAGGTCGGCGCGTCGGGGCTGACGGTCACCGAGGTCAAGGGTTTCGGTCGCCAGAAAGGCCATACGGAGCTCTACCGCGGCGCCGAATACGTCGTCGACTTCCTGCCCAAGGTCAAGGTCGAGGTCGTCGTCAAGGATGACGAGGTCGAGCGCTGCATCGACGCCATCCTGAAGGCCGCCAAGACCGGCAAGATCGGCGACGGCAAGATCTTCGTGCTGCCGGTCGAACAGGTCGTTCGCATCCGCACCGGCGAGACGGACGAAGCCGCGGTCTAACGAGAGGTCAGCGCCAGCTTGACGCCCAGGCCGACGAAGGTCGCGGCGAAGCTGCGCCGCAGCCAGGCCAGCATGGTGGCGTTGCCCAGCACGTGCTGGCGCATGCGCGCAGCAAAGGCGCCATAGACCACAAACACCCCGAAGGTCATGGCCATGAAAATGGCCGACAGCTGCAGCATCGTCAGCGTCGGCGCTGCGTCGTCCGCCGCGATGAACTGCGGCAGGAAGGCCAGGAAGAACATCGACAGCTTGGGGTTGAGCAGGTTCACGAGCACGGCGTGGCGGATGACCTGCCAGTCCGAACGTTGGGCGTCGTCGGCTTCGATCTTCAGCACACCCTGCTCGCGCCAGGTCATCCAGGCCAGGTAGAGCAAATAGGCGACGCCGGCGATCTTGATGGTCTCGAAAGCCAGGCTGCTGGCGTGCAGCAATGCCGCCAGGCCGGTCACCGCGGCCAGCATGTGCGGCACGATGCCCAGCGTGCAGCCGAAGGCGGCCACCGTGGCGGTGCGCGCGCCGCGTGACAGCCCGGTGGCAATGGTCACGGCGGCGCCAGTCCCGGGCGACGCGACGACCAGCAGCGAGACGGTCAGAAATTCGATGTTCATGCAGGTGCTCCTCAAATGGCTCGCCATGCTGCAGCGGCATCGCGGCGCCGTCTTGAACGAAATTTCAGGCGCGCAAGGAAGGAGCCATGGTGCCGGGCGTGAGGCCGAAGTTGCGCACGAAGCAGCGCGTCATGTGACTCTGGTCGGCGAAGCCGCTCGCCGCCGCCGCGTCCGCCAGCGGTAGACCGTTGCGCACGAGTTGCCGGGCGCGCTGCACACGGCGCTGCAGCAGATAGGCGTGCGGCGGCAGGCCGGTCAGGCGCGTGAAGGCGCGCAGGAACTGATAGCGGCTCAGGCCGGCGCCAGTTGCCAGCGCGGTAAGGGTCAATTCCGCCGCGGGATCGTCGTCCATGTGCTCGCGCGCCGCCGCGACGCCGGCCACCACGGCAGGGCGATCGTGCGGCACCGGCTGCAGCAGCCGCGCGATCAAGGCCAGCAGGGCAGCCTCGCTGCGCAGGCCGTCGCCATGGGGCGCCGTGACTGCGTCGAAGAGCGCGCGAAAGCGTGACGTCAGCGCCACATCGCGGATGACCGGTGCCCTGAACTCGAAGCCGGTGCCGGGCGCCACGTCCCGCGCCGCATTGATGATGCGTGCCGGGTCGACGTAGAGCATGCGCCAGCGGCGGCCTGAGGCGTCGCACGGCTTGCCGTCATGAACCTCACCCGGGTTGACGGTGATCATGTCGCCTGCGGCGGCCTCGACGATGCCGTGCCCGCTGGCCGATTTCTGCGCGCCGCGCTCGATCACGCCGATGCCGAATTCTTCGTGGATATGGCGGCCGAAAGCCTGAGCCGAGTCGGCCGCGACGGCTTGAACCCCGGCCATGCCGGATGGCAGCAGTTGAAAGCCTCGGGCCACAGTCATGGCCCGAGTGTCACACCGTCAACGCAGGTGCTGCCAGACGGCGGCGCCCCAGATGCCGGCGGCCAGTACCAGCGCCATCAGCACGGCAGCGCTGGCGATGTCCTTGGCGCGCTTGGACAGCTCATGGCGCTCGAAGGACACGCGGTCGACCACGGCTTCGATCGCCGAGTTCAACAGTTCGACGATGAGCAACAACAGCAGCGAGCCCAGCAGCAGTGCGGCCTGCTCCCAGGTATTGGCCAGCCAGAAAGCCAGCGGCCCGGCAATGATGCACAGCCAGGTTTCCTGGCGGAAGGCGCTCTCGCCGGTGTAGGCCGCCTTCAACCCAGCCCAGGAGTAGCCGGCGGCATGGATGATGCGATCCAGGCCGGTGCGGCCTTTGTGCGGGTTGCTCATGGGCGCACAGGAAGTTGGGTGATGACGCGCGAACCGCAGATCGCGTCGTGCAGGAATTGTCGCTGCGGATGCAGGCGGGCAATCAGCAGGTAGGCCAGCACGCCGGCGATCAGGCTGCCGACGATGGCGACGCCGCCGTGCAGACCCAGCGCCCAGACGCTCACCAGCGCCGGCAGGAACCACAGCCAGCTGAAGGCATAGCGCAGCAGCGCGCGGCGCCAGCCCAGCGGCCGGCCGGTGGCTTCGATGACGCGCAGATGCCAGGTTTTCATCGCCAGCGTCTGGCCGGAGCGGGTCCAGAAGCCGACGAAATACAGGCCCAGCACGATGAAGAGGCACAGCGCCATCCCGGTGCGGCCGACCATCGCGTTCTGCTGGCGGGTCAGCACGGAATAAAGGAAGCCCGTGAAGAAAAGCACGCCGAACAGCAGCACGCCTTCGTAGAGGAAGGCCGCGAAGCGTCGCGCCAGGCCCGGGGGCGCGGCGTTCAAGTCGACCGGCGCCGTCATGTCCGCGGAGCGGACGCGGGCGGCGCCTTCAGCGACTTGGGCAGCAGCGTCCTGGGATCGACCAGGGCGGGGTCGGCGACGACCTTGGCCTCACCTGCCGCGTGGTGGCTGGGCAGGTCGGGAGCGCGGGTCATCAGCACGGTGCTGGCACCGGGCTTGGCCTGAACCAGGCTGCCGGTCACCGCAGTGGGCGTGACCAGCTTGGGTGCGGCTGGCACGATGTTGGACTTGGACTGGGAAGCCAGTGGCTTGACCGTGTGACCTCGTGCGACGGCCTGGGCTTGGCGGCGGGCCGTGGCCTTCTCCGCCAGCGCCTGGCGCTTCTCGGGCGGCAGGGCTTGGTAGGCCTCCCACTTGGCCTGTCGTTGCTCGGCGTCGACCTGCCTGGCGACCTGGAAGCCGATGCGGGCGTCCACGCGCTCGGCCGGCGTCAGATGGGACCAGTCGCGCATGCGTTCATGCAGGCGGGCGAGTTCAGGCGGCGGCAGCGTGGCCAGCATCGGCGTCGCGTTCAGCCATTTGCTGCGCTGGTTGGGGCCGAGCTTGGCCCAGTCGCGTTCCAACGGGGCGAGCAGGGCCTGCTGGCCGGGCGTCAGCGATTGCCAGGTCGGGGGGGCGGCCAGTGCGGAGCCCACCGGAGCGACCGGAGTGAGGGGGCGAGCTACGGATGTCGGCAAGGCCACGCTGGCTGCGACGGCCTCGGGCGCGGAGGCGGCCTCGGGTGTCTGCGCAAAAGCAGAAAGCCCCGCCGCGCTGAGCAGCAGGGCAATCAGCGGGCGGGGGTATCGGGGCAGCGTCGACGCGACTCGGGTCATGCGCATCCGGTCATTCTTGCCCGTCCCTCAGGAATTCCGCGAAACCGGGGTCGCTGAAGGCGGACGGCGGCAGGTTGTCGCTGAGCAGGGCGGTGTCGACTTCGGCGGCGGCGACGATCTGCTCATGGATCTGGCCGCGCTGCATCAGCAGCAGGCCGGCCAGCAGCAGGATCAGCGGCAGGAAGGACACGAGCTTGGACCACAGGCCGTTGTCGCCACCGGCACCGCGCGGGCCGCCACTCAGGGCCAGCGTCGAACCCATCCGCACCACGGCGGGGCTGGCCGTGCTCACCACGGTGCGGGCCGCGCGCGCCTGTGCGGCGCGGGCCAGGGCTTGCTCACGTGCAAAGCGCAGGCGCTCGGACATGTCGTGCGGCAATGCGGCGTTGCGCTCGGTCAGACTGGCGGCGACACGCAGGCCAAAACGAGTGACGCGGGCGTCCAGGTCTGCGGGCAGGGCGGAAAAATTTGGCGACTTCATAGCGTGATCCCCTTGGCCTTGAGAGCCTTGGCCAGTGCATGGACCGCTCGGGAACAGTGCGTTTTGACACTGCCCTCGGAGCAGCCCATCACGGAGGCGGTCTCGGCGACATCCAATTCCTCCCAGTAACGCAGCAGGAAGGCTTCGCGTTGACGTGTAGGCAATTGTTCGACTTCTGTCTCGATGCGCTGCAAGATCTGAGCCCGGCTGACCTCGTCGGCGGCGCTGAGTGCGCCCATGGCGCCGTCCTGGGTTTCGAGGATTTCCAACAGGTCGAAGTCGCCGTCGGGATCGCCGCCGCCCTCGAAGTCCGACATGTTCGTCATGACGGCCTTGCGCACCTTCTGGCGACGGAAGTAATCCATCGTCGCGTTCGACAGAATGCGCTGGAACAGCAGGGGCAACTCGGCCGCCGGACGGTCGAAATAGTTCTCGGCCAGCTTGATCATGGCGTCCTGCACGATGTCCAGGGCGGCATCGTCGTCGCGAACGACATAAGCCGTGCGTTTGAAGGCACGGCGGTCCACGGTACGCAGGAAGTCGTTGAGTTCTTTGTCGGTGGCCAAGGCGGAAGGCGGATCCGGGCAGCAACGCGGATTATGGCATTCGTCTGATACGAAGGCTCACACGATTTTGCTCGGCATAATGCTGCTTCGCACAAAGAGTCAATGGTCTCTCAGCGGCCACCCGACACGGGTCCCCGCTGTTGACCGCGCAGGTTCCGAATCCGCCTCACGAGGGCGAGAAGAGGAGCACCAATGGTTTTTCGTTAGAGAAAATCACAGAGGTTCTAAAAATGGATATGTCTGCCGCGGAAATCAAGCGCGCCGCCCTGGCGCAGCCGCAAACTTCCCCCTCCCACACACCCGCGGAGCTCAATGGCTCCGAGATCCTCGTTCGCTGCCTGCAGGCCGAAGGGGTGCGCCATCTCTGGGGTTACCCCGGCGGCGCGGTGCTCTACATCTACGACGCGCTCTACAAGCAGGAGAGCATCCAGCACGTGCTGGTGCGCCATGAGCAGGCTGCCGTGCACGCCGCTGACGGCTTTGCCCGCGCGACCGGCGAAGTCGGGGTGGCATTGGTCACCTCCGGCCCGGGCGTGACGAATGCCGTGACCGGCATCGCGACGGCCTACATGGACTCGATTCCGATGGTCATCATCACGGGTCAGGTCCCCACGCCGGCGATCGGCCTGGATGCGTTCCAGGAATGCGACACCGTCGGCATCACGCGGCCCATCGTCAAGCACAACTTCCTCGTCAAGGACGTGCGCGACCTGGCGCTGACGCTGAAGAAGGCGTTCCACATCGCCCGCACCGGCCGCCCCGGCCCGGTCGTCGTGGACATTCCCAAGGATGTGTCGCTCGCCAGGACGAGCTTCAGCTATCCGGACCGCATCGAGATGCGGTCCTACAACCCGGTGAAGAAGGGCCATAGCGGCCAGATCCGCAAGGCCGTGCAGCTGCTGCTGCAGGCCAAGCGGCCCTACATCTACACCGGTGGCGGCGTCATCCTCGGCGAGGCAAGCGCCGAGCTGCGCCAGCTCGTCGACATGCTCGGCTTTCCGTGCACCAACACGTTGATGGGCCTGGGCGCGATGCCCGGTACGGATCCGCGCTTCCTCGGCATGCTGGGCATGCACGGCACGTACGAGGCCAACATGACCATGCAGCACTGCGACGTGCTGCTGGCCGTGGGCGCGCGCTTCGACGACCGCGTCATCGGCAACCCCAAGCACTTCGGCTCGGTGGAGCGCAAGATCATCCACGTGGACATCGACCCCTCGTCGATCTCCAAGCGCGTGCGTGTCGACATCCCCATCGTGGGCGACGTGAAGGACGTGCTGCAGGAATTGATCGCGCAGATCAAGGAAGCGCAAAGCCGCCCGGACGCGCAGGCGCTGAGCGCCTGGTGGAGCCAGATCAACGACTGGCGCGGCAAGGACTGCCTGGCCTACAAGGGCTCGGACGACGTCATCAAGCCGCAGATGGTGGTCGACACGCTGTGGAAGCTGACCCGTGATCGCGACACCTACATCACCAGCGACGTCGGCCAGCACCAGATGTGGGCCGCGCAGTACTTCAAGTTCGACCAGCCGCGCCGCTGGATCAACTCCGGTGGCCTGGGCACGATGGGCGTGGGCCTGCCGTACGCGATGGGCATCAAGCTGGCCAAGCCGGACTCGGACGTGTTCTGCATCACCGGCGAGGGCAGCATCCAGATGTGCATCCAGGAGCTGTCGACCTGCTTCCAGTACAAGACGCCGGTCAAGATCGTCTCGCTGAACAACCGCTACCTGGGCATGGTGCGCCAGTGGCAGCAGCTCGACTATGGCGGCCGCTATTCGCACAGCTACATGGACGCGCTGCCCGACTTCGTGAAGCTGGCCGAGGCCTATGGCCACGTTGGCATCCTGGTCGAGAAACCGAGCGACGTGGAGCCGGCGCTGAAGGAGGCGATGCGCCTCACCGACCGCACGGTGTTCCTGGACATCCGCACCGATCCGACCGAGAACGTCTGGCCCATGGTCAAGGCGGGCAAGGGCATTTCGGAAATGCTGCTGGGGTCGGAAGACCTGTGAGCGACTGAAGCCGCGGGTTTGGGTGCGCGTTACCGCGCGCACCGAGGCCGGCGGCGGATGACGAACACAGCCGATCCACGCAGCTCTTCTTCAACGATTCGAATCCGCCGCCAAGGTGCCTTGGTTACCGCCAGGGCCGCTGAAGAGCGCGAAGGACGAAGAACCCATGAAACACATCATTGCTTTGCTCATCGAGAACGAGCCGGGTGCGCTGTCGCGCGTCGTGGCGCTGTTCTCGGCCCGCGGCTACAACATCGAGAGCCTCACCGTCGCACCGACCGAGGATGCCTCGCTGTCGCGAATGACCATCGTGACCACCGGCAGCGACGAGGTCATCGAGCAGATCACCAAGCACCTGAACCGCCTCATCGAGGTCGTCAAGGTCGTCGACCTGACCGAGGGCAACTACACCGAGCGTGAGCTGATGCTCATCAAGGTGCGCGCCGTCGGCAAGGAGCGCGAGGAGATCAAGCGCACCGCCGACATCTTCCGCGGCCGCGTCATCGACGTGACCGAGAAGACCTACACCATCGAGCTGACCGGTGATGCCGGCAAGCTCGATGCCTTCATCGATGCGATCGACCGTGCGTCCATCCTCGAAACCGTACGCACCGGCGCCAGCGGCATCGGCCGCGGCGAGCGCATCCTGCGCGTCTGACCTGCCTCAACCCCTCACCGATTTTTTCCTGGAGCGACCCATCATGAACGTCTACTACGACAAGGACGCCGATCTCAGCCTCATCAAGGGCAAGAACGTCACCATCATCGGCTATGGCTCACAAGGCCATGCCCACGCGCAGAACCTGAACGACAGCGGCTGCAAGGTCACCGTGGCGCTGCGCCGCAGCGGCGCGTCCTGGTCCAAGGCCGAAGGCGCGGGTCTGAAGGTCGCCGAGATCGCCGACGCGGTGAAGTCGGCCGACGTGGTCATGATCCTGCTGCCCGACGAGCAGATCGCCGAGGTCTACCGCAACGAGGTCGAGCCCAACATCAAGGAGGGCGCGTCGCTGGCCTTCGCGCACGGCTTCAACGTGCACTACGGCCAGGTCACGCCGCGTGCCGACCTGGATGTCTGGATGGTCGCGCCCAAGGCGCCCGGCCACACGGTGCGCAACACGTACAAGCAAGGTGGCGGCGTGCCCCACCTGATCGCCGTCCACGCCGACAAGACCGGCAAGGCGCGTGAGCTGGCGCTGAGCTATGCCGCGGCCAATGGCGGCGGCAAGGCCGGCATCATCGAGACCAACTTCCGCGAGGAAACCGAGACCGACCTGTTCGGCGAGCAGGCCGTGCTGTGCGGCGGCGCCGTCGAGCTGATCAAGGCGGGCTTCGAGACGCTGACCGAAGCCGGCTACGCACCCGAGATGGCCTACTTCGAATGCCTGCACGAGCTCAAGCTCATCGTGGACCTGATCTACGAAGGCGGCATCGCCAACATGAACTACTCGATCTCGAACAACGCCGAGTACGGCGAGTACGTGACCGGCCCCAAGGTCGTCACCGAGGCCACCAAGGACGCGATGCGTCAGTGCCTGAAGGACATCCAGACGGGCGACTACGCGAAGAGCTTCATCCTCGAGAACAAGGCCGGCGCACCCACGCTGCTGAGCCGTCGTCGCCTGACGGCCGAGCATCCCATCGAGCAGGTCGGCGAGAAGCTGCGCGCGATGATGCCGTGGATCAAGGCCAACAAGCTGGTCGACAAGTCCAAGAACTGATCGTCTTCGAGCGAACAGCAAAGGCCGGTGCCGCGAGGTGCCGGCCTTTTTCGCTTTCAGAACAGCGCCAGCGTGGCCGGGTCCGGCTGGCCGTCGTAGAACGCGTCGAGCGCCTGGCGGAACAGTGGATCGTCCGAAACCGCGTCGAACAGCGTCAAGCAGGAACGGAACTTCAGCGCATCGATGTCGCCGAGGATGCTGATCGCCGGGCGATCGGCGTGCGTGAGCATGGCCCGCACGCTCTCCTTCAATCGCTCGCCCAGCAGCGGGTGGGACAGATAGGCCTCGGCCTCCGCCCGATCGGCGATGCCGTATTCATGCGCCGCGGCACTGCGGCCCAGTCCACGCAGTTGCGGCAGCACGAATCAGATCCAGTGGCCCGTCTTGCGCCCGGCCTTCAGCTCGGCCAGCGCCTGCTCGTAGCGGCCCGCCTGTGCCTGCACGAAGCGGTCGAGGCCCATCACACCGCCAGGCCGTTGTTCGCCCGGATCGCGTCGACGGCATCGTCGGGCAGCCAGAGCAGCGTGTTGAGGTAATCGTCCAGGCAGTCGACCAGCCCCTGGCGCGGCCCATTGCGCCAGGCGTCGGAGCCGTAGAACGCGTCCTGCTGCGTGACGAGCTGCTCGCGGCCGGCGAAGGCGCGGATCAGGTAGAAGCTCTCGTGCTCATGGTCCGAGCGGCCGAAGGCGACCACGTCCATGCCGCTGGCGCGCACCAGCGGCAGCGCGTTCATGGGGCATCTCCGGGTGTTGGGCGCGATGCTAGGTTGCGCGGCGGACCGGTTCTGTCAGCAAGCCGCAGCCGGCCCCTGCGCTATCCTGCCGGCCATGACCCCCGATCCCATCGAGGACGACGAGCCCAGCCTCGCCGTTCGCCCCCGCCGCAAGGGCATCTATGCGCTGCCCAACGCGATCACGCTGGGCGCGCTGTTCAGCGCCTTCTACGCCATCGTCATGGCGATGAACGGCCGCTTCGAGGTGGCCTGCGTGGCCATCTTCGCCGCCGCCATCCTCGACAGTCTGGACGGCCGCGTGGCGCGCATGACCAACACCCAGTCGGCCTTCGGCGAGCAGATGGACAGCCTGTCCGACATGGTCGCCTTCGGCGCCGCACCGGCGCTGATCATCTACATGTGGGCGCTCAAGGACATGGGCAAGCCGGGCTGGATCCCGGCCTTCGTCTACATCGCCGGTGCCGCGCTGCGCCTCGCGCGCTTCAACGTCAACATCGGCGTCGTCGACAAGCGCTACTTCCAGGGCCTGCCCAGCCCCGCAGCGGCAGCGATCGTCATGGGACTCATCTGGTGCGCCGTCGACGCCCCCTGGTACAACGGCGTGGGCAACATGCCCTGGCTGCGCTGGACAGCGTTTGCGGTGACTCTGTTCGCCGGCCTTTCGATGGTCACGAACGCACCCTTCTACAGCTTCAAAGTCTTCGACCGCCGGCGCAGCGTGCCCTTCATCGTGCTGGTCGCCATCATGCTCGGCATCGGCCTGGTCGCTCTCGACCCGCCCACTGTGTTGTTCGTGATCTTCTGCGGCTACGGGCTGTCCGGCTACGCGGTCTACGCCTGGCGCAAATCCAAGGGCAGGCCGGTCAGCGTCATCTCCACCAGCACCGACGAGCCTGATGAACGCGGCTTGCATCAATAGGCTTTCGTGCTAGATTCCCGCTCCATGAGTTTCGCGATCAGCCTGCTACTAGCCCTAGAGGAACCACGGGTTCGCTAGTCAGACACGCACGCTCATCTGACCCCAACGGCCCGTATGCAACCGCAGCGGGCCGTTCGTGTTTTCAAAGGCTGCTGGTTGCGCCACCCACCCTCGGATGGAACTCCCATGTTGAAGCAACCGCAGCAAAAGTACCGCGCCTTCGCGCCAATCCCGAAGACGGCCCTCGCCGAGCGTCGCTGGCCCGACGTCGTGCTGACCCGCGCGCCGATCTGGCTGAGCACCGACCTGCGTGACGGCAACCAGGCGCTGATCGAGCCGATGGACATTGCCCGCAAGCTGCGCATGTTCCAGCAGCTGGTGAAGATCGGCTTCAAGGAGATCGAGGTCGGCTTCCCGTCTGCCTCGCAGACCGAGTTCGATTTCATCCGACTGCTGATCGATGGCGATTACATCCCCGACGACGTGACCATCCAGGTGCTGACGCAGGCACGCGCCCACCTGATCGAGCGCACCTTCGAGTCGCTCGCCGGCGCCAAGCGCGTCATCGTGCATCTGTACAACGCGGTCGCGCCCATCATGCGCCGCGTGGTGCTGGGGCAGGACGAAGACGGCATCGTCGAGCTGGCCACCGCGCATGCGCGGCAGATCAAGGAACTCGCCGACGCACGCCCCGGCGTGGACTGGCGCTTCGAGTACTCGCCCGAGATGTTCTCCGGCACCGAGTTGGCCTTCAGCAAGCGCGTCGTCGATGCCGTCACGGCCGTATGGGCGCCGACGCCAGAGCACAAGTGCATCATCAACCTGCCGTCCACCGTCGAGCACAGCACGCCCAACATCTTTGCCGACATGATCGAGTGGATGCACCGCCACCTCGAGCGCCGCGAATCCATCGTGCTGTCCGTCCACCCGCATAACGATCGTGGCACCGGCACAGCAGCCGGCGAATTCGCGCTGATGGCCGGCGCCGATCGGGTCGAAGGCTGCCTGTTCGGCAACGGCGAGCGCACGGGCAACGTCGACCTCGTCAACATCGCTCTGAACCTCTACACCCAGGGCGTGGACCCGCAGCTCGATTTTTCCGACATCGACGAGGTGCGCCGCTGCGTCGAGCACTGCACGCAGATCCCGGTCCACCCTCGCCACCCCTACGTGGGCGACCTCGTCTACACGTCGTTCTCCGGCTCGCACCAGGATGCGATCAAGAAGGCATTCGCGGCCCGGCAGGAAGGAGAGATTTGGGACATGCCCTACCTCCCCGTCGACCCCAAGGACCTGGGCCGCAGCTATGACGCCGTCATCCGCGTCAACAGCCAGTCCGGCAAGGGCGGCATCGCCTACCTGCTCGAGACCGAATACGGCCTGGAGCTGCCGCGCCGCCTGCAGATCGAGTTCAGCCAGGTCGTGCAGGCCGTCATGGACGACGCCGGCAAGGAGCTCAGCGCCGCGGACATCCATGCCATCTTCGAGCGTGAGTACGCCATCGGCGACGCCGGCACCGCGGTTGTGCAGCCGCAGATGGGCGAGGTCTCGGGCGGTGCGATGCGCGTGTCCGCCGAGGTCGTGCTCGGTGGCTGGATGGGCCGCGTGCAGGGCGAAGGCAATGGTCCCATCGATGCCTTCGTCAACGCGCTGAGCGCCCGCGCCGGCGCATCCATCCGCGTGCTGGACTATCACGAGCACGCCATCGGCAGCGGCGCCGACGCGCGCGCGGTGGCCTACCTTGAACTTCGCGTCGGCAACGAGACGCGGTACGGCGTCGGCATCGATGGCAGCATCGTGCGCGCGTCCATGCAGGCCATCCTGTCCGGCCTGCGGCGTACCCCCGCTTTCGCGATGCCAAATCCCCAGGAGCAAGCGACATGACTGACCGACTGATCATCTTCGACACGACGCTGCGCGACGGCGAACAGTCGCCCGGCGCCTCCATGACGCGCGAGGAGAAGCTGCGCATCGCGCGCCAGCTCGAACGCATGAGGGTCGACATCATCGAGGCCGGTTTCGCGGCGTCGAGCAACGGCGATTTCGAGGCCGTCAAGGCCATCGCCGCGGCGGTCAAGGACAGCACCGTCTGCTCGCTGGCCCGCGCCAACGACCGCGATATCGCGCGCGCAGCCGAGGCCTTGGCGGCCGCGCACAGGGCGCGCATCCACACCTTCATCGCCACCAGCGAACTCCACATGGAGAAGAAGCTGCGCATGACGCGCGAGCAGGTGCTGGAGCAGGCCACTCTGGCCGTGCGCTTCGCGCGCAACCTGTGCGGCGACATCGAGTTCTCGCCGGAGGACGGCTACCGCTCGGACATGGACTTCCTGGCCCGCGTCGTCGAAGCCGTCATCAAGGAAGGCGCCGGCACGATCAACATCCCGGACACGGTCGGCTACGGCATCCCCGAGCTCTACGGCGACTTCATCCGCCGCCTGCGTGAGAAGGTGCCCAACTCCGACCAGGCCATCTGGAGCGTGCACTGCCACAACGACCTGGGCATGGCGGTGGCCAACTCGCTGGCCGGCGTCAAGATCGGCGGCGCGCGCCAGGTGGAGTGCACGATCAATGGCCTGGGCGAGCGCGCCGGCAACTGCTCGCTCGAAGAAGTCGTCATGGCCGTGCGCACGCGGCGCGACTACTTCGGCCTGGACGTGGGCATCGACACCACGCAGATCGTGCCGGCCTCCAAGCTGGTGTCGCAGACGACGGGCTTCGTCGTGCAGCCCAACAAGGCCGTCGTCGGCGCCAATGCCTTCGCGCATGCCAGCGGCATCCATCAGGACGGCGTGCTGAAGGCGCGGGACACCTACGAGATCATGCGCGCCGAGGATGTGGGGTGGGCCGCCAACAAGATCGTGCTGGGCAAGCTGTCGGGTCGCAACGCCTTCAAGGCGCGCCTGCAGGAGCTGGGCATCCAGCTGGAGAGCGAGACCGAGGTCAACGCGGCCTTCCAGCGCTTCAAGGACCTGGCCGACCGCAAAAACGAGATCTTCGACGAGGACATCATCGCCCTCGTCATGGACGAGTCCGTCATCGCGGATGACGAGCACTACCGGCTGCTGTCGCTGTCCCAGCGCAGCGAGACCGGCGAGCGCCCGCACGCGGCCATCGTCTTCTCGATCGGCCACCAGGAGCACCGCGCGGAAAGCGACGGCAACGGCCCGGTGGACGCGACGCTACGGGCCATCGAGTCCGTCGTGCAATCCGGCGCCGAGATGGTGCTGTACTCGGTCAACGCGATCACCGGCGGCAGCACGGAGTCGCAGGGCGAGGTGACCGTGCGGCTGCAGCATGCCGGCCGCATCGTCAACGGCGTGGGTGCCGATCCGGACATCATCGTCGCCTCGGCCAAGGCCTATCTCTCCGCGTTGAACAAGCTGCAAAGCAAGATGGAGCGAGTCGCGGCCCAGGGCTGATGGCCAGGGAAGCCGCCGGGAGGCGGTGTAACCGGCGTGACCCGCGTCACGCCGGACGCGATCGTTACCAGCCGGCGTGGAATCTGGCGCGGAAAGACCGCGCTGCTCCAGGCCAGTTTGCGGGCCGGCGACCTCAGAATCGCGTCCAGAGGTCAGACCCGTAGGCAGCGTGCGGGTCGGCTGTCCGGCAATCCTTGGCATTCGGGCCCGACCCGATACCTAAGTCTTGTCGGCCAAGGCCTACTTGCGAGCGTTGGAGTCAGCTGCAAAGCGAGAGAGCCGGTGGCAGACCTGAGGGCCCTGATCCGCACAAGCGGGGCAAGAGTTCACTTGAGGTAAATCACTTAAGTTCTTATCTTGTCAGCGTTTTTGGTGGCCATTACACTGCCGCCCAGCTGTTGGGGACCCCGTTGAAGACTTTTGCCGCCGCTTTCCTGAGCCTCAGCCTGTTGACCGCGCTACCCAGCGTGGCCTCGGCCGCCGTCTCCGACAACACCAGATCCAAGGCCACGACGACCCGCAAGGTCAAGTCCGTCGTGCTGCGCAAGACGGCCGTGGCCGTGCCTGCCGTGGCCACCTTCGGCCAGGTGGCCGGCCTGCACGACGTTGACGACCCGCTGGCGCTGAAGTCCAGCGTCGCCTACGTGCTGGACCAGAACACCAACGAGGTGCTGTTCTCCAAGAATCCGCAGGCAGTGCTGCCCATTGCCTCCATCACGAAGCTGATGACGGCGCTGGTCGTCGTCGAGGCCGGTCTGCCGCTGGACGAGAAGATCTCGGTGACCGATGACGACATCGACACCGAAAAGTTCACCCATTCGCGCCTGAGCGTCGGCACCACGCTGACGCGCGGCGACATGCTGCATCTGGCCCTGATGTCCAGCGAGAACCGCGCCGCCCACGCGCTGGGCCGCAACTACCCTGGTGGCCTGGATGCTTTCGTCGCCGCGATGAATGCCAAGGCCCTGAGCCTGGGCATGGCCGACACCCACTACGTGGAGCCGACGGGCCTGTCCAGCCGCAACCAGAGCAGCGCGGCCGACCTGGCCAAGCTCGTCAACGTGACCAGCCAGGTCCCGCTGCTGCGCGACCTGTCCACGTCCCGGGAGGCCCGCGTGGCCCTGGGCAAGCGCATGGTGCAGTTCCGCTCGACGAACGGCCTGCTGTCCAGCCCGCTGTGGGACATCGGCCTGCAGAAGACCGGCTTCATCAACGAGGCCGGCAAATGCCTGGTCATGCAGGCCCGCATGGCCGGCCGCCAGCTGATCATGGTGTTCCTGGATTCCAGCGGCAAGGCCTCGCGGATTGCCGACGCCGAGCGCATGCGCAAGTGGCTGGCCACGCTGCCGGGTGAAACCGCGACGGTGTCCACCAAGCTCTGACGAGCTTCACCCCTAGCGAGAACGCGGCGCCTCGGCGCCGCGTTTGCTTTTTGTGCTCAGACCCGGTGCCCCAAGGCCGCCGAAATCTGCGCCGCCGTTTCCTTCAGCCGCACGACCCAGCTCTCCTCCAGCCGGTCGGCCGGCGCCGAGATGGACAGCCCGGCGACCAGCTTGGCCTGGTCGTCGTAGATGCCGGCGGCCATGCAGCGCACGCCCAGCTCCAGCTCCTCGTCATCGCGCGCGATGCCGCGCTGGCGCACCATGGCCAGCTCGCGCTCCAGCGCGCCGACTTCGGTGAGGCTGTTGCGCGTATGACCCGACAGGCCCGTCCGCGTGGCGTAGGCGCGCACACGCGGGCTGTCGTCGCTGGCCAGGAAGAGCTTGCCGACCGACGTCAGGTGCAGCGGCGCGCGGCCGCCCACGGCGCGCACGACCTGCATGCCCGAGCGCTCGGAGTAGGTGCGCTCGATGTAGACGATCTCATCGCCCTGGCGCACCGACAGGTTGACCGGCTGGTGGGTGAACTTGTGCAGCTCGCGCATGGCCGGCAGCGCCGCGTCGCGCACGTCCAGCCGCGCCTTGACGAGGTTGCCCATCTCCAGCATGCGCATGCCCAGGCGATAACTGCCCGCCTCGGGGCGGTCGACATATCGACCCAGCGTCAGGTCATTGAGAATGCGGTGGGCGGTCGATGGGTGCAGGCCGGTGGCCTCGGACAAGGCCTTCAGCGAGACCGGGTCCTGGTGGCTGGCCAGCACGTCCAGCAGCGAGAACATGCGTTCCAGAACCTGGATCGCCGGGGTCTGCGCCTCTTTGGATTTCATGGCCTCATTGTGGGGGAGTTTGCTGGTGTTTTGTATGGCGAAAGCTGCATTCAAGGGATGGCAAGGCCTGGCGCTGGCCTGGCTGGCCTGCGTTTCGGCCTGCCAGGCGGCCGAACCGGCGTCGGTGCCGACCGGTCCGGCCGACGCGCGCTGGGGCCGCATGCCCCGGCTTTACGGCCGCATCACCGCCAATGAGCTCGGGCTGGTCATCAACACGGCCGACCCCTACTCGGTCACGGTGGGTGAGTACTACGCCAAGCGCCGTGGCATCCCGGCTGAGCAGATCGTCCGCGTGCAGCTGCCGTTGCGATCCAGCCTCACCCGCGCGGAGTTCACGGCCCTGGACGAGGCGCTGCGCAGCCAGATGCCCGAGAACGTCAACGGCCTGGCCCTGGCCTGGGTGCAGCCCTATGCCGTGGAGTGCAATTCGCTGACCAGCGCCCTTGGCATGGGTTTGCAGCCCGACGTCTGCGCGCACAGCTGCGCACCGACGCGCGCGAGCCCCTACACGAGTTATTTCGGCGCCAGGCCCTGGGTCGTCATCGGCCTGCGGCCGACGATGCAGATTGCGGCCCGCTCGGTGCCTGCAGCCATGGCGATGATCGAGCGTGGCATGGCCGCCGACCACACGCTGGCCGCAGGCGCGCCCGAGCCGGCCGTGGCCTATCTGGCCGCCACGCCGGACGGCGCGCGCAATGTGCGCGAGCGCCTCTTCCCACCGGCCGGCGGCGTGCCCGGCGCGGCCGGCTTCGAGGTCGCGCTCGTGCGCAGCGAAGCCCTGCCGCCGCTGCGCCGCACGTTGGTCTACGAGACCGGCCTGGCCCATGTGTCGGCGCCGTTGGGTGGCGAATGGCTGCCCGGCGCGCTGGCGGATCACCTGACTTCCTTCGGCGGCCAACTCGACAAGCCGGCCGGTGACGGGCAGATGAACATCCTCGACTGGATCGACGCCGGAGCCACCGCCAGCTACGGCACCGTCAGCGAGCCCTGCAACCACGTGCAGAAGTTCCCCCACCCGCAGGTGCTGATCCAGGCCTACGCCCAGGGCGTCAGCGCGCTGGAGGCCTATTGGCACAGCGTCGCGTGGCCGGCTCAGGGGGTCTTTGTCGGCGAGCCCTTGGCGGCGCCCTTTGCGCCCGTCCCGGCACCCGTGCCGATCCCCTGAGCCGCGGCCAGACCTGAACGCACCGCGCCTTCCAGCGTCGCGGGGTAGGGACCGTCGACGTAGTCACCTGCAGCCCACAGGCCGGGCGCGATCTGCGCGGGCGGCCGTGCCAGGCCGGGCGTGCAGGCAAAGGTTGCGCGCTTCTCGGTCAGCACCTTGTCGATGACGGGTGGCGTGGCCCAGCTCAGCTCGCGCAACGCTTGCGACAGCACGGCCTCGTCGCAGCGGCCCCGCGCCACCCAGGGCGCGGCGCCGCTGACGACGAAGGCGAAGCGCCCCGGCGCGCCACCGAGCTGGCCATGGTCAAAGACGAACTGCGCCGGCGCGTCCGGCCCTTCGCGCAGCGCCAGCATCGGCGCGGGCAGGGCACTGCCGGGGCTGTGCAGGTAGACCGTGACGATGGGTTCGAAGCCGAGGATCTCGGCCTTGCTGGACCAGGCCGGCGCGATCTCGGCCGTCAGCCGCGCCGCCTCGACGCTGGTGCAGGCCAGGACGACGGCATCGAAGCCTTCGCCATCGACCTGCCAGCCCGGCTCGATGCGCTGCACCCGTTGGCCCAGGCGCAGCCGCTCGCCCAGCCATGCCGCCGCCGGCCCCGCCAACAGCTCGGACAGCGGCCGGCGCGGCAGCAGCAGGTCGGCACTGCCGGCACCGCTGAAGAGGGCGTCCTTCAGCACGCGCAGGAAGACCAGGGCGCTGGCCTGCGGCGCCGGCGTGTTCAGCGCGGCGACGCAGAGCGGCTCGACGAGATCGCGCTTCACGCAGGCAGGCAGGCCGGCGCACAGCTCGGCGACGCTCAGGTGCGTATCGCAGCGAAACCCCCGCGCCAGCCAGCCGCCGGCTGCGGTCAGCAGCCCGAGACGCGCCGCCAGCGGCCAACCGCGGTGGGCGAGCACGCCGCGCATGAAGGCGAGCAGCGGCGAACCCGATGGCAGCCGCAGGCCCGGCTCGCCAGGGTAGGGCAGGGCGAGCGGCAAGCGCTTCAGCACCTGCTCAGGATCGACGCCGAGACGGCGCATCAGCGCGAGACTGTCGCGGTAGGCGCCGATGAGGATGTGCTGGCCGTTGTCGTAGGGCCGGGCGGGATCTTGGCCGGCGATGCTGCGCGCGCGGCCGCCCGGCTGCGGCGCCATTTCGAAGACGGTGATGTCATGGCCCGCGTCGGCCAGCGCAATGGCCGCCGCAATGCCGGCCCAACCGCCGCCGACGACGGCAACCTTCACCGGCCGCGCCAATTCGTCTTCATCGCGATCCACAGCTTGCGCAGCGGCGTCAGCGCGATGCGCTGGTGCAGCACCTGAAAGTTCTCGCGCTCGATCTCCACCAGCAGAGCGCGGTAGATGTTGGCCATCATCAGCCCGGGCTTTTGCGTGGCGCGGTCGGCATCGGGCAGCAGGGCGAAGGCTTCGTCGTAGAGCCGGTGCGCCCGTTCGGCCTGGAACTTCATCAGCGCCGTGAAGCGCTCGCCGTAGCCCCAGGGCTTGGTGCGCAGCAGGATCTCGTTGGCCTTGACGCCGAACTGCTGCAGCTCGTTCACCGGCAGGTAGATGCGGCCGCGCCGCGCGTCGTCGCCGACGTCGCGAATGATGTTGGTCAGCTGCATGGCCAGGCCCAGCTTGTGCGCGTACTCGACGGTCTGCGCGTGCGTGCGGCCGAAGATGCCGCTGGCGACCTCGCCGACGACGCCGGCGACGAGATGGCAGTAGCGCGCCAGCCCGGGAAAGTCGAGATAGCGCGTCTGCTGCAGGTCCATCTCGCAGCCTTCGATGACGGCGTTCAGGTGCTCCAGCCGGATGTCGAAAGCCTGCACGTGCGGCATCAGCGCCTTCATGGCCGGATGGCTGGGCTGGCCGGCGAAGGCACTGGCGGCTTCCTTGCGCCACCAGGCCAGCTTGGTTGCGGCGACGCCGGCGTCGTGGGTCTCGTCGACGACGTCGTCCACCTCGCGGCAGAAGGCATAGAAGGCCGTGATCGCCGCACGCCGGGGGGGCGGCAGGAACAGGAAGGCGTAATAGAAGCTCGAGCCGCTCGCGGCGGCTTTCTCTTGGACGTATTGCTCTGGGCTCATGGTGCGGCCCGCATTGTCAGTGCGCGCCAGGCCAGACGCGGAAAGTCCCAGGCCCCAAGCGCGGGGCGATGCACGAGGCTGTCGTAGCCGCGGGCGGCAATCCTGTCGAGGATGGCCAGCCCGCCCTGCACGACGAAGCGCAGCTCCCAGCCGGCGCGGCCCGGCAGCGTCAGCGCCAGCGGCGCGCCTTCCAGCATCAGCTGGCGCGCCCAGGCGCAGAGGTCGGCGATCAGCGCGCGGGCCGCCGGGCTGTCACGGCAGGCCAGCACGTCGTCGGCGCTGAGGCCATGGCGGTCCAGGTCGGTCTGCGGCACGTAGAGGCGGCCGTTCGGGCCGTCACGGCTGAAGTCCTGCCAGAAGTTGATGAGCTGCAGTGCGGAGCAGATCGCGTCGGAGCGACGCAGCGAGGTTGCGTCGGTCACGCCGTACAGGCCCAGCAGCAGGCGGCCGACGGGGTTGGCCGAGCGGCGGCAGTAGTCCAGCAGGTGCTCGCGGTCGCGGTAGCGCGGTGGCGCCAGGTCCTGCTCGAAGGCGTCGATGAGGTCGTGCAGCAGCGCGGGCTGCAGCCGGTGCATCTCGCGCGCCAGCGGGGTGTAGACGCGGGACCATCGGGGCGACGGCTGTTGGCCGGTGACGGCGGCGTTCAGGTCCACGCGATAGTCGCGCAGGGCTTGCACCCGCTGCGCAGTGCTCTCGTCGCCCTCGTCGGCGAGATCATCGGCGGTGCGCGCGAAATGGTAGATCGCGACGACGGCCGGCCGCACGCGCGGCGGGCACAGCCAGGACGCGACAGGAAAATTTTCGTAGTGATCGACGCTCAAGCTCAGCTCGCAATACCCGATGTGTCAATGAGGTTTGACAGTTGTCACCGGGCCTGAATACATTACTGACCCGCCGGTCATTAAATTTTAGGGCCGGTCGCCTTTCCCTGCCGAGGTCTGCATGCCCCATCTTTCGCGTCTTGCGCCGCCGCTGCTGCTGGTTGCCCTGGTTTCGACCCTGTTGGCGGGTTGTGGCAAGCAGCCTGCCGCGCCGGAGCCGGAGCGCGCGGTACGCACCCAGCTCGTCAGTGCCAGCACGGCCAGTGCCAGCCATGAGTATGCGGCCGAGGTGAAGGCACGCGTCGAGTCGCGGCTGTCCTTCCGCGTCAACGGCAAGCTGCTGAGCCGCGCGGTCAACCTGGGCGATGCGGTCAAGGCGGGACAGGTGCTGGCGCGCATCGACGCCCAGGACCTGAAGCTGGCCGAGGCTGCTGCCACCGCCGGCGTGGCCGCCGCGCGCACCAACCGTGACCAGGCCGGCGCCGACTACAAGCGCTTCGTCGACCTGCAGCGCCAGGGCTTCATCAGCGCGGCGGAACTCGAGCGGCGCGATTCGGCCTTCAAGGCCGCGCAAGCCCAGCTGGAGCAGGCCAAGGCCCAGGCCGACGTGCAGGGCAACCAGGCCGGCTACGCCCAACTCGTTGCCGATGGCGCCGGCGTGGTGACCGGCGTCGACGCCGAGCCTGGCCAGGTTCTGGCCGCCGGCACGCCGGTCGTGCGCATCGCGCTGGACGGTCCGCGCGACATCGTTTTCTCGGTGCCCGAGGATCAAATCGCCCGCGTGAAGGCCGCTGCCGGCTTACCCGGCGCGCTGAAGGCCCGTCTGTGGGGCGGCGACAAGACCTGGCCGCTGACGCTGCGCGAGGTGTCCGCCGCGGCGGACCCGGTGACGCGCACCTTCCTGATCAAGGCCGACGCCGGCAAGCTGGATGTGAAGCTCGGCCAGTCCGCCACCGTCGTGCTGGACCTGCCGCAGACGGCCGGCGTCATCAAGCTGCCGCTGGCCGCCGTGCTGCAGCAGAGTGGCAAGACCTCGGTCTGGGTGCTGGATGGCCCGTCGATGACGGTCAAGCCGCAGGCCGTTCAGGTGGCTGGCGCGGATGGCAACGAGGTCGTCCTGGCCGGCGGGCTGACCCCGGGCCAGGAGGTCGTCGTGGCGGGCGTGCATGTGCTCAATCCGGGGCAGAAGGTCAAGCGCTACGTGCCGCCAAGGACGATCGCAGCGCCCGCGGCTCCCGCGGCCTCTCGCTGAGCCGGGAGCGCATATGAACTCCCCGATCACCAAGCAGCCCCACGTCGGCGGCTTCAACGTCTCGCGCTGGGCGCTGGAACATCCGGCCCTGACCCGCTACCTGATGGTGGTGCTGATGCTGATGGGCTTCGTCGCCTACTTCCAGCTCGGTCAGGACGAAGACCCGCCGTTCACCTTCCGCGTCATGGTCATCCAGGCCTTCTGGCCGGGTGCCACGGCCGAGCAGATGGCCGACCAGGTCACCGACAAGATCGAGAAGACGCTGCAGGAGGTGAACTATGCGGACAAGATCCGTTCGTCCACCAAGCCGGGCGAGTCGCTGACGGTCTTCCAGCTCAAGGACAGCACGCCGCCCAAGGAGGTGGCCGACATCTGGTACCAGGTGCGCAAGAAGGTCGGTGACGCTCGCGCCACGCTGCCGCAGGGCGTGATCGGCCCGCTGTTCAACGACGAGTTCGGCGATGTCTATGGCTCCATCTACGCGCTGTCCGCCGATGGCTTCAGCCGCGAGGAGCTGCGTGAGCATGCCGACCGCGTGCGCCAGGCCCTGCTGCAGGTCAAGGACGTGGCCAAGGTCGAGATCTTCGGCATCCAGCCCGAGAAGCTTTTCATCGAGATCTCGCAGAAGCGCCTCGCGCAGCTGGGCCTGGACTTCACCCAGGTCATCAACCAGATCGGCGCGCAGAACGCGGTGGAGGGTGCCGGCCTGCTGAACGCCGGCAGCGCCAACTTCCAGATTCGCGTGCAAGGTCAGTTCACATCGGCACAGGCGCTGGCCGAGCTGCCCATCCGCGCCGTCAACCCGCAGACCGGCGTCGCCAGCCAGATGCGCCTGGGTGACATCGCCGACATCAAGCGTGACTACGTCGACCCGCCGACCACCAAGGTGCGCCACCAGGGCAAGGACGTGCTGGCGCTTGGCGTTTCGATGGCCAAGGGCGGCGACATCATCGCCATGGGCAAGGCACTCGGCGTGGCGACCAAGGCCATCGAGCGCGATCTGCCTGCCGGCATGCAGCTGGAACAGGTGCAGGACCAGCCCAAAGCCGTGTCGACCTCGGTCGGTGAATTCGTGCACGTGCTCATCGAGGCCGTCGTCATCGTGCTGGCAGTGAGCTTCCTCGCGCTCGGCCTGCACACGCGGCCCGGGTTCAAGTTCAGCATCGACATCTGGCCCGGGCTGGTCGTCGGCATCACGATCCCGCTGGTACTGGCCATCACCTTCGTCGCGATGTTCTATTGGAACGTGGGGCTGCACAAGATCTCGCTGGGGTCGCTGATCATTGCGCTGGGCCTGTTGGTGGACGACGCGATCATTGCCGTCGAGATGATGGTGCGCAAGCTCGAAGAGGGCTACGACAAGATGCACGCCGCCACCTTTGCCTACGACGTGACGGCCATGCCCATGCTGACCGGCACGCTGATCACCGCGGTCGGCTTCCTGCCCATCGGCCTGGCGAAGTCGACGACCGGCGAGTACACGTTCGCGATCTTTGCCGTGACGGCAGCGGCACTGGTCATTTCGTGGGCGGTGTCGGTCTATTTCGTGCCCTACCTCGGCGCGCTGCTGCTGAAGACCAAGCACGCGAACGGCGGCGAAGCGCACGAGCTCTTCGACACGCCGTTCTACAACCGCTTCCGCAGCCTGGTGCGCTGGTGCGTGGAGAACCGCTGGAAGACCATCGCCATCACGCTGCTCGTGTTTGGCCTGGGCATCTTCGGCATGGGCAAGGTTCAGCAACAGTTCTTCCCGGACTCCAGCCGCCCCGAGATCCTCGTCGACCTGTCCTTGCCCGAGTGGTCGACCATCCAGGAGACCGAGGCGCTGGCCAAGCGCTTCGAAGCCCGCATGTTGAAGGAGTCGGGCATCTCCACGGTGACGAGCTGGATCGGCTCCGGCGTGCCGCGCTTCTACCTGCCGCTGGACACGATCTTTCCGGCGTCGAACGTGACGCAGTCCATCCTGCTGCCGAAAGGGTTGGCCGAACGTGAGGAACTGCGCAAGCGCCTGCCGGCTCTGCTTGCCGAGGAATTTCCGGAAGCCCGTGGCCGCGTGAAGCTGCTGCCCAACGGCCCGCCCGTGGCCTACCCGGTGCAGTTCCGCGTCACCGGCGCCGACCCCAAGGTCGTGCGCGACTGGGCCGACAAGGCCAAGGACATCCTGCGCGCCAGCCCCAACATGCGCGGTGTCAATGACAACTGGAACGAGAACGTCAAGACGCTGCGCTTGAACATCGACCAGGACAAGGCGCGGGCACTCGGCGTCACCAGCCAGAGCCTGGCTCAGGCCGCGCGCACCTTGCTGTCGGGCACGGTTGTCGGCCAGTACCGAGAGGCCGACAAGCTCGTCGACATCGTGTTGCGCCAGCCGCTCGACGAGCGCTCCGTCATCACCGACATCGGCAACGCCTATCTGCCCATCAGCACGGGCCGCGCCATTCCCTTGACCCAGGTTGCGAAGGTTGAGTTCGCCTGGGAGCCAGGCGTGATGTGGCGCGAGTGGCGCAACTACGCGGTCACCGTGCAGGGTGACGTGGCCGAAGGCCTGCAGGGCGCGACGGTGACCAAGGA
>JAEKLF010000321.1 GCA_019509985.1 Burkholderiales bacterium
GGCACAGGCCCGGAGAGCGCCGCCTATGTGATGTTCACCTCTGGCTCCAGCGGCGTGCCCAAGGCCGTGGTGGTGCCTCATCGGGGCGTCCTCAACCTCGTGCTGGAGCCCGACTACGCCACATGGCGCAGTGATGACCGCTTTGCCTTGGCGTCCAACCCTTCGTTCGACTCCACCACGCTGGAGGTCTGGGCGCCGCTGTTGTGCGGCGCTCGCGTGGTGGTCGTGCCGCAAAGCGTCTTTCTGGACCCCCACGCGCTGGCCGCCTTCGTGCGCGCCAGCGGCATCACCGTGCTCATCTTGGTGGCCGCAGTCTTGCGCGCTTACGCACAAACGCTGGTCAGCGCGATGCCCCGCCTGCGCTACTTGATCACCGGCGGCGACGTCGCCGACCCCGCGGCGCTGGCCAGGCTGCTGAGCCTGAACCCGCCCGAGCATCTGCTGCAGACTTATGGCCCGACGGAGACCACCCAGTTCGTAACCACGATGGTGTTGCGCGAGCTGCCTGCCGACGGTGCACGCATCCCCATCGGCCGTCCGCTGCGCAACAGCCGCATCCATATCCTTGATGACCGCGGCAGGCCCACCCCGGTCGGTGTGGCCGGCGAGCTGCACATCGCCGGCGCCGGTCTGGCGCAGGGCTATTTCGACCAGCCCGAACTCACCGCCGAGCGTTTCGTGCCCGATCCCTTCGGCGCGCCGGGCAGCCGCATGTACCGCAGCGGCGACCTCGCGCGCTGGCGTGCCGACGGCTCGCTGGACTTCCTCGGCCGCAATGACCACCAAGTCAAGATCCGGGGCTTCCGCGTCGAGCTCGGCGAAATCGAGGCCGCCCTGCAGGTCTGCCCCGGCGTGCGCGAGGCCGTCGTGGTGGCGCGACAGGACGGCGAGCACAAGCGTTTGGTGGCCTACCTCGTGGCCGACGAGTCTGCTCCTGAATCGCTGTCGGCCGAGTCACTCTCGCCCGAGGCGCTGCGCACACAGCTGTCCACCCGGCTGCCCGAGTACATGCTGCCCGCCGCCTATGTGCGGCTGCCCGCCTTGCCGCTGACCCCCAACGGCAAGCTCGACCGCCAGGCCCTGCCTGAGGCTGACGCCTCGGCACTGGACTCCAGCGCCTACGAGCCCCCGCAAGGCCCGGTCGAGGAGACCCTGGCCGCGCTGTGGTGCGAGCTGCTGGGGCTGCCCCAGGTCGGCCGCCACGACGACTTCTTCGCCCTCGGCGGGCATTCGCTGCTGGCCGTGCAGCTGGCCTCGCGGGTGCG
>JAEKLF010000059.1 GCA_019509985.1 Burkholderiales bacterium
TGAAGCGCAGATGCGTGATGTCCAGCGGGAAGAACAGGCCCCAGGTCCACTCGACCCAGATGCGCGTCTTGCGGCCTAGCGTGGGCATGCGCAGCAGGTAGTAGCCGCGCCACAGCAGCCAGGCGGGCAGGCCCGACAGGCGAAGGCCGAAGAGCAGCGCCACGCCCTTGAGATGGCCGGTCGTGGCCATCATTCCGCGAGCGGCATGGGCAAAGGGCCGGGTGGGCTGGCCGCTCAGGGTGCGCAGCAGGTTGTCAGCAAGAACCTTGGCCTGGGCGACGGCAAACTGCGCCGTCGGTGGGCAGATCTGGCCGTCGCGGGCATTCGGCTGGGCGGCGCAGTCACCCAGGGCCCACAGGCTCGCTTCATCCTGCACGCGGCCGTCTGCGCCGGTGGCGATGCGACCGCGCTGCAGTGGCAGCGCGAGCGCTTCGATGAGCGGGTTGGGGCGCGTGCCCACCGTGCAGATCACCGTCGCGCTGGGCAGCGTCTGGCCGTCTGCCAGCTCGACGGCGTCGGCATGGATGCAGGCGGCCCGGGCGCCGCAGCGCACCTGCACGCCGCGCCGCAACAGCGAGCGCTCGGCGGCCTCGCCCAGCGCTGCCGGCAGTTCGGGCAGCAGCCGAGCGCCGTCGTGCAGCAGGCTGACCCGGAAGCCTTCGGCGCGTGTGCGTGGGTAGTGGCGGCTGGCGCTCTTGACGAAGTCGGCCAGCGCGCCGGCCACTTCCACGCCGGAGAAGCCGCCGCCGATGATGACGAAATGACTGAGCGCAGCGCGCTGTGCTGCGCCATCGCAGAGCTCGACGCGGGCCAGCGCCTGCAGCACGCGGTTGCGGATGTGCATCGCGTCGCCCACCAGCTTGAGCGGCAGCGCGTGTTCGGCCATGCCGGGCAGCAGGTCGAGCCGGGCGCGCTGGCCCAGGGCCAGCACGAGATGGTCGTAGCCGAACGCCAGCGGACCGTGCAGGGTCTCGCAAGTCAGGCGCCGTGCGGCCTTGTCGATTCGGCTGACGGCGCCCATGACGAAGCGCACGCCGGGCAGCATCTCGCGGATGGGCGCCACGACGTGCTCGGGGAATACGCCCGCGCCCACCACCTCGGGCAACATGGGGTTGAAGGTGGTGTAGCTCTCCTCGCTGATCAGCAGCAGCCGCCAGCCGGTGGGCAGGCGGCCGTGCAGGGACTTGGCCAGCGTGGTGCCCGCAAAACCGCCGCCTATGATGGCGATGGTGCGGACTGGCGGTTGAGGTTGGACGGTGGGCATGGCGGCTTGGGGTAGCGAAGGCCGCCAGTGTCTGGATCGCCGCCATGGCCGTGAAATCTCATCAATTCATGGGCCGATGCGCGTCGGTTATCGCGGGCTGTGTAAGGAAGCCGGTGCCTGGCGCGACGCGGCTTGCCATGGAGCTCTACCAGATCCGCTACTTCCTGGCCGTGGCCGAGACGCTGAACTTCACGCGCGCGTCGGAGCGGTCCTTCGTGTCGCAGCCGGCCTTGACCAAGGCCATCCAGCGGCTGGAGGAGACCATCGGCGGGCGGCTGTTCGACCGCACGAAGAACTCCGTGCAGCTCAGCGAGCTGGGCCAGGCCATGCTGCCCAACTTCCGCCAGATCTTCGACACCGCCCAGGCTGCCCGTGAGCAGGCGCGGCGCTTCAAGCGCGAAAAGCGGGAGGTGGTGCGCGTGGGCGTCATGTGCACCATCGACTTCCACCAGGTGCTGCCGGGCTTCGTCGAGAGCCAGGACCGGCACGCTATCGAGCTGGTCTTCCGCGAGGGCAACCTGGAGGCGCTGACCGACGAGCTGGACCGCGGCGACGTCGACATCGGCATCATGTGCTCGCCCTACGAGACGCCGCGCCGCTTCGAGGCCCGGATGCTATTCCGCGAGGACTATGTCGTCGCCATCGGCGAGGACCACCGCTTCAGCGGCCGCGACGCCATCAACATGGTGGAGCTGGACCGCGAGCGCTACTGCGAGCGCATCTACTGCGAGTTCTCAAGCTACATCGAGCGGCTGCTGACCGAGCGCGGCGTGCGGCTGGAGGTGGTGCAGCAGTCGCATCGCGAGGACTGGATCCAGGCCTTCGTGCGCTCCAACTTCGGCGTCGCCTTCATGCCGCAGTCCATCGCCGATGCGGCGGGGCTCATGCACGTGCGCACGGCGGATTGCCCCATCGTGCGCGAGGTCAAGCTGCTGGTGCAGTCCGAGCGGCCGCTCAGCGAGGCGCAGAAGGCGGTGGTCGATTCGCTGGTGGCGCACGACTGGCGCCCGGCTGCAGGCTAGACCTCCGGGCGCCGCCACAGCCAGATCGCCACCGCGGCCATCACGGCCGTCACGGCGATCCTCACGGCCGGCGGCGCCGGCGTCAGCATCAGCAAGACCGCACTGCACGCCATCATCACGGTGGCCAGCCACTTGGCGCGGCGCGGCACGGCGCCGCTCTCGCGCCAGCGGCGGATGCCGGGGCCGAAACGCGGATGGTTGAGCAGCCAGGTCTCCAGCGCCGGCCAGCCGTTGCCGGCCGCCCAGGCGGCCACCAGCAGGAAGGGCACTGTGGGCAGCACCGGCAGCACGACGCCGATCACGGCCAGGACGATGCAGAGCACCGCCAGCGCGCGCCACAGCAGACGGGCCAGCGCGCGAGGCATGCTGCGGCCTACTTCAAGCCGCCGCTGAGGAATTGCTGCAGCCGCTCGCACTGCGGGCGCAGCAGCATCTCCTTGGGGTTGCCTTCTTCCTCGACCTTGCCTTGATGCAGGAAGAGGCAGTGGTTGGACACCTCGCGCGCAAAGCCCATCTCATGGGTCACGACGATCATCGTGCGGCCCTCCGCCGCCAGGTCGCGCATGACCTTCAGGACCTCGCCGACCAGCTCCGGGTCCAGCGCCGACGTGGGTTCGTCGAACAGCATGACCTCGGGATCGACGGCCAGTGCGCGGGCGATGGCGACGCGTTGCTGCTCGCCGCCGGACAGCTGGGCCGGATAGACGCTGGCGCGGTGCGACACGCCCACGCGTGCCAACAGCGCCTGGGCCCGCTCGATGGCCTCGGCCTTGGGCTTCTTCAGCACATGGATGGGCGCCTCGATGACGTTCTCCAGCACCGTCATGTGCGCCCAGAGATTGAAGTTCTGGAACACCATGGCCAGCTTGGCGCGCCAGAGCTGCAGTTGTTTGGCGTCGGCGGCCTTCAGGCTGCCATCGCGGTCGCGCACGAGCTTGAGCGCTTCGCCGCACAGGCTGAGCTCGCCTTCGTGCGGCTGCTCCAGCAGGTTGAGGCAGCGCAGCAGCGTGCTCTTGCCGGAGCCGCTGGAGCCGATCAGCGTGACGACGTCGCCAGCCTTGGCCGCGAAGGAGATGCCCTTGAGCACCTCGCGCTCGCCGAAGCGCTTGTGGATGTTGGTGGCTTGGAGCTGGACGGTCATTTCTGTTTTCGGTTCCGCGTTTGCATCAGCGGTGCGTGAGACTTGCGGGCCGAGCACCGGGCCGCTCCCAAGCCGGCCCGCGCTGGCGATGCTCGCGGCTCGATGCCGCGAGCATCGCCATCCCCACGGGGGATCGACTGGGCACGACCGCGTTCAGCGAGGCGGGACTGGGCGAGGGGCCTCATCTCATGCCCCCAGCAGCTTGCCGGTGCGCATCGCCTCGCGGCCTGCCACCTTGGCGATGCGCATGCCCGCGCTCGCGAAGCGCACGCAGTCGCGCGCGAAGAACAGGCCGTCGACAGGGCTTTTCAGCTCCGTGACCTCGGCCGTGACGGGATCGATGACCTGGGCCAGCACCTCGCCGGCCTGCACCTCGGCGCCGACCTCCTTCAGAAACGTCAGCACGCCGGCCGTGGGCGACTTGATGGGCATGCTGCCGGCCAGAGGGCGGGCGTCGCCGACCGCGTCGGGCAGGGCGAGCTTGTCGCCGGCGATGAGGCCGCGCCAGCGCAGGAAGTCGATGATGTGCTGCGCATCGGCCGCGGCCAGCTCGTGCGTCACGTCGGTCATGCCGCGCAGCTCCACGGTGACGGACAGGCAGGCCTGCGGGATGGGGAACTTGCCGCCGAAATGCTGGTCCCACTTCCACCAGACCTGCGAGCAGGCCTCGTCGAAGGGGTTGTCGCCCGAGTCCTGGGCCAGCAGCGTCACGCGTGAGCGCAGGAAGCGCGCCAGCGGTTCGCAATCGGGCCAGCAGGGCACCTCGGTGTAGAGGTGCATCAGCGCCTGGGCGTCGCAGTGCAGGTCCAGCACGATGTCGGCGTCGCAGGACAGGCCGAGCAGCGTGCGGCGCTGCGACTGCAGTTCGGTCTCCACCGGTGACGACAGCACCGCTGACTTCAACGCGCGGCGCAGCGTGGCCACATTGGTGGCGGCGTCCGGCCCCAGGTCGGACTCGACGGCCTTGGCGACGAGGTCGATCTGGTCCGGGTAATGGCGGTTGAAGTTCTCGCCCGTCGTCAACTCGAAACGGCCCTGGTGGCCGTGCATGACGAATTGGCTGAGGCCGATGGGGTTGGCCATGGGCACGAGGATGATCTCGCCGCTGATCTGGCCGGCCGCATCCAGCTCGCCGAGCAAGCGGCGCAGGTGGTGGGCGACGAGCATGCCGGGCAGTTCGTCGGCATGCAGCGAGGCCTGGATGTAGGCCTTCTGGCCGCCGCCGGCCTGGCCGTAGTGCAGCGAGACCAGCTCGCGCCGGGTGCCAGGGGCAGGGGAGAGGAGGGGGTGGTGGATGACTTGCATGATCAGCGGCTCATCATGGGTTTGAGCCAGCGCGATTCGGCCCAGCGGAACAGGCCGACAAGGCCCAGCGTGAGCACGAAGTAGAAGGCGCCGGCCGTGATGAAGGCCTCGAAGGGAAGGTAGTACTTGGCGTTGACCTCGCGCGCGGCGCCGGTCACGTCCAGCAGCGTGACGACGCTGGCCAGCGACGTGCCGTGCAGCATGAAGATGGCCTCGTTGCCGTAGGCCGGCAGCGCCCGGCGCAATGCGGCGGGCAGCACGACGCGGCGCAGCAGCAGGCCGCGGCTCATGCCCAGTGCCTTGGCCGCCTCGATCTCGCCGGCCGGCAGCGCGCGGATGCTGCCGGCAATGATCTCGGTCGTGTAGGCCGCCGTGTTCAGCGAAAAGGTCAACCAGGCGCAAAAGCTTGCCGACGACAGCCAGGGCCAGGCGACGCTCTCGCGCACCGACTCGAACTGCGCCAGGCCGTAGTAGCACAGGAAAAGCTGCACCAGCATCGGCGTGCCGCGGAACACGTAGGTGTAGGCCCAGACGGCGCGCGACGCGAAACCGCGCGACACCGTGCGCACGACGGCCAGCGGCAGCGCCAGCAGCAGGCCGCAGCTCAGCGACAGCACCAGCAGCTTCAGCGTGACGCCCAGGCCCGTCAGGTAGAGCGGGAAGTTGTCGCCAATGGATTCGAAATTCACAACCTTCCCTCCTTCACACCGATGGCCAGGTGCTTGCGTGCCCAGCTGAAGCCGAGCTCGGACAGGGTCGTGAAGATCAGGTAGATCAGGGCCACGGCGAGGTAAAAGCTGAAGGGCTCGCGCGTGTTGCCGGCTGCTTGCTGGCCGCGCGTCATCAGGTCGGAGAGGCCGATGACGGAGACGATGGCCGTGGCCTTGATCAGCACCAGCCAGTTGTTGGACAGGCCCGGCAATGCGTGGCGCAGCATCTGTGGCAGCGTGATGCGCCACAGCACCTGCAGCGGGCTCATGCCGAAAGCCAGGCCCGCCTCGCGCTGGCCCGAAGCCACGGCCAGGAAGGCGCCGCGGAAGGCTTCGGTCAGATAGGCGCCGAAGATGAAGCCGATGGTCAGCACGCCGGCAATGAAGGGATCGATGTCGATGTAGTCGTCATGGCCGAGCATGGGTGCCACGGTGTTGACGGCGACCTGGCCGCCGTAGAAGACGAGCAGCATCAGCACAAGGTCGGGCACGCCGCGGATCATCGTCGTGTAGATGCCGGCGATGGCTCGAGCCACGCGCGAGCGCGACAGTTTGGCCAGCGCGCCGGCCAGGCCGAGCACCGTGGCGACGGCGAGCGAGGACAGCGCCAGGCCAAGAGTGACGGTGGCGCCCTCGAACAGGCTGGGAAGGAATCCGTGCAACAACATGGAGTGACGTGTCGGTGGTCAGCGCGGTGGGCTGACGAGGTCGAAGCTGAAGTAGCGGTCGTTCAGCGCCTTGAGGCTGCCGCTGGCGCGCAATGCCGCGAGCGCGTCGTCGATGCGTCGGCCCAGGCTGGCAGCCTCGCTCTTGCGCAGGCCCACGCCAATGCCCTTGCCGTAGTAGCGCTCGTCCTTGCCGAAGTCGGGCCCGGCAAAGCCGAAGTCGCGGCCGTCGGCATGGTTCAGGAAGCCGAACTGCGCGATGACCGCATCGGCCAGCGTGGCGTCCAGGCGGCCGGACTTGAGATCGAGGAACACCTGATCCTGCGTCGCGTAACGCAGCAGCTGGCTGCCCTTGAACTGCTCGGCGAGGTAGCGCTCATGGATGGTGCCGCGCTCGACGCCGATGCGCTTGCCCTTCAGCCCCGCGGGGCTCACGTCCAGCCGCGCGTCGCTGCGCATGACCATGCGGGCCGGCGAGAAGTAGTAGGCCGACGAGAAGGCGATGACCTGCTGGCGCTCCGGCGTGATGGACATCGAGGCCATGATGGCGTCGATCTTGCGCGACTGCAGCGCCGGGATCAGGCCATCGAATTCGAGGATGACGGGTGTGCACTGCATACCCAGCCGGGCGCACAGCGCCTGGGCCACGTCGATCTCGAAGCCCTTCAACTGCCCGTCGGTGCCGATCTCGCTGAAGGGCGCGTAACCCACCGCGAAGCCGATGCGCAGGCGCTGGGCCGGTGCCGACGCCGGCTGGCTGCGGGCAGCCCTGGCGGCCAGCGTCAGCGCGAAGGCCGCACCCAGGGCGGAGCGTCGTCGCATCACTTGACGCGCGGCGCGATGTCGTAGTCGAAGTACTTGTCGGCGAGCTTCTTGAAGGTGCCGTTGGCCTGCAGCGCGTCGATGGCGGCGTTGAACTTCTTGCCCAGCGTCGCCTCGTCGGCCTTGCGCATGCCCACGCCAGTGCCGACGCCGAAGATCTTGTCGTCCAGGATGACCGGGCCGGAGAAGGCGAAGCCCTTGCCCTCGGGCTTCTTCAGGAAGCCGAAGTCGCCGGCCGGCGTGTCCATCAGCGTCGCGTCAATGCGGCCGCTCTTCAGGTCCAGGAAGACCTGGTCCTGGCTGCCATAGCGCACGATCTCGCTCTGCGTGAAGGTCTTGGCAGCATAGGTCTCGTGCGTCGTGCCGCGCTGCACGCCGATCTTCTTGCCCTTCAGGCCGGTGGCCGTGGGGTCGAGCTTCACACCGGCCTTGGCGATCAGGCGGGCCGGGGTGTTGTAGTAGGGCTTGGAGAAGGCGATGACCTTCTGGCGCTCCTCGGTGATGGCGACGCTGGCGAAGATGGCATCGACCTTGCGCGACTGCAGCGCCGGGATGAGGCCGTCGAAATCCTGCTGCACCAGCGTGCATTGGGCCTTCATCTCGGCGCAGTAGGCCTGCACCAGCTCGATCTCGAAGCCCTTGAGCTTGCCGTCCGGGCCGATCTCGGAGAAGGGCGGGTAGGCGCCTTCGACGCCGATGCGCAGCTTCTTCCATTCGGGGGCTTGGGCCAGCGCCAACGAGCTGGCGGCGAGCAAAGACAAGGCAAGCAGGGATCGTTTCTTCATGTCGGACCTCTTGGGTGGGACGGAGTCAGCGGGCGACCTGAGGTAGCCAGTCGCGCAAGGCTGCAAGGGTAGCAGCCGGGTCCTCCTCCTGAGGCACATGGCCCAGCTTCGGGAAAACCACCAATCGGCTGTTCGGGATGGCTCTTTTGAAGGCCTCGCCCCAGGGCGGCGGGATCAGGCGGTCGCGCCCGCCCCAGAGGATGAGCGTCGGCACCTTGATCTCGGACAGGCGCTCGACGGGGCCGGGCGCGAGCTGGTCCATGCGCTGCATCAGTGCGACGCGGTTGCCTTCTCGCAACGTCAGCTCGTAGTAGCGATCGACCAGCGCCGCGCTGACGTGGGTCGGGTCGCCGTAGACATTGAGCACGCTCTCTTCGATCGTGCGGCGCGGCAGGATCCAGCGCATGCCTTCGCGCAGAACCGGGATGCGGGCGATGCGAAAGCCCAGCGGGATGGATTCCGGCTCGAAGGGGTAGCCGCCGGCGTCGACGAGGATGAGGCCGGCAACGCGCCCGGGGTCGGCCAGGGCCAGCTGCCAGGCGATCTCGCCGCCCAGCGAGTTGCCGGCGACGATGGCCCGCCCCACGCCCAGCCGCGCCAGCAGGTTGCGCACGAAGACGACGTAGCGCGCGTCGTGGTAGTCGCCATCGGAGTTGGGCCCGGTCAGCCCGAAGCCGGGCAGGTCGAAGCTGATGACGCGGCGCGTGGGACTCAGCTCGGCCACCCAGCCTTCCCAGGTGTGCAGGCTGGCGCTGGTGCCGTGGATGAGGACGAGGGGCAGCGGGTCGCTGCTGGGGCCTTGGTCGCGGTAGTGCACCAGTTGGCCATCCAGCTCCAGGAAGTCCGACGGCGGTGGCGCCCAGCGTGGCACCAGGCTTTCGAGGGATCGGTCGGGCGCCTTGCTGACGGCAAAGCCGAGTGCCGCGAGCATCAGCAGGATGCCGATGAGCTTCAGCGCGATGTCGCCGAACCGAACGCTCACGAGGCGGGGCTCAGGTCAGCGGCCAGCGCCTCGCGCTCGTCGAAGACGAAGCAGCTGCCGTGGTAGTGCTTGCCGCCGGTGTCCTCGAAGTACTTCAGGATGCCGCCGTCCAGCTGCCAGGCCGTCAGGCCCTGCTCGGCCAGCACCATCGCCGCCTTCTCGCAGCGGATACCACCGGTGCAATAGCTGACCACCGTCTTGCCGGCCAGCTCGGCCTTGTGGGCGGCCAGCGCGGCGGGGAAGTCGCTGAACTTGTGCAGCCGCCAGTCGATGGCGTCATCGAAGGCGCCGTGATCCACCTCGAAGCCGTTGCGCGTGTCCAGCATGACGACCTCGCGGCCGGCGTCGTCGTGGCCCTGGTCCAGCCAGCGCGCCAGCGTGGCCGGCGCCAAGGCCGGCGCGCGCGGCGCGAGGTCGGGGCGGATGGTGGGGTGGTTCATGCGGATGATCTCCGGCTTGACCTTGACCTTGAGGCGCTGGAAGGGCTGGGTCTCGCTCCAGCTCTCCTTGGGCGTCAACGCCGCGAAGCGGGCGTCGGCCCGCAGCTCGTCCACCCAGGCGCGCAGCGCGTCGGCCGGCCCGGCCAGGAAGAGGTTGATGCCTTCCCCGGCGATCAGTACCGTGCCCTTGAGGCCGAGGGCTTCGGCGCGGGCTTGCAGGCGCTCACGCAGCGCCGCCGCGTCGGGCAGCGAGACGAAGAGATAGCAGGAGATGTTGAGGATGGGGCCGGACTGCATGAGGCCCCGGATTATCGGGGCGGCTTCAATCCGCCCAGCGGGACGCAATGGACCGCACTTCGTCCAGGCAGGCGTTCAAGGCTTCGACGACGCGCGGGTCGAAATGGCTGCCGCTGCCGTCGCGGATGAAGGCCAGCGCCTCCTCGTGGCTCATGGCTTGCTTGTAGGGCCGCACGCTGATCAGCGCGTCGTAGACATCGGCCACGGCCATTAGCCGTGCCGACAGCGGGATGGCATGGCCGGCCAGGCCGTCGGGATAGCCGCTGCCGTCCCATTTCTCGTGGTGGTGGCGGGCGATCTGCTTGCCGAAGGTCAGCATCAGGCCGGCGTCGTCGCCCAGGCGGTCAATGGCGCGCTGCAGCAGGTCGGCGCCATGCTCGGCATGGGTCTTCATGACCTGCCATTCGTCGGCCGACAGCTTGCCCGGCTTGAGCAGGATCCCGTCGGGGATGGCGACCTTGCCGATGTCGTGCAGCGGCGCGGCCTTGGCGAGTTCGTCGATGGCCTCGTCGGTCAAGTCGGCCGGGCCGTCGGGTTGGGCGGCGATCCACTGCGCCAGCGTGCGCACGTACTCCTGCGTGCGCTGGATGTGGTTGCCGGTGTCGGCGTCACGGAATTCCGCCAGGCTGACCATGACGAAGAGGGTCGTGTCGCGCAGCCGCTCGACCTCGCGCTGGCGGGCCTCCAGTTCGCCGCTCAGCTGGGCGTTGTGGCGCAGCAGGTGGTCCTCGGCCAGCTTGAGCTGCAGGTGGGTGCGCACGCGGGCCAGCACGGTGGCCGGGTTGAAGGGCTTGTGGATGAAGTCGGCGCCGCCGGCCTCGAAGCCGGCGCTCTCGTCCTCGGGGCGGGTCAGCGCGGTCAGGAAGATGACCGGCACGCGGCGCGTGGCCGGGTCGGCCTTGAGGCGGCGGCAGACCTCGTAGCCGTCCAGCGCCGGCATCATCACGTCCAGCACGATGAGGTCGGGCGGCTGGCGGCGGCAGAGCTCCAGCGCCTTGGCGCCGCTGACGGCCAGCTGCACGCGGTAGTCGGGCTTGAGCACCTGGGCCAGCAGCGTCAGGTTGGCGGGCGTGTCGTCGACGACGAGCACGGTGGCCTGCGCGGCGGCGGCAGCGGCGATCTCGGGCGGCGTCATGGCTTGTCCTGGGTCTCGCCGCGCAGCGCGGCCTGGGCCTCGTCGAAATCGAAGCGTTGCATCGCGCCAGCCAGGGCCTTGGCCCGCTGCGCCGGCAGGATCTCCATGAAGGCGGAGCCGTGCTGTTCCCACAGCGTCAGCGCATGGCTGTCGGCGTCGCTGAGCAGGGAATCGAGCTCGCTGATCAGCGTGGCCGGGTTGGTGCTGGGTGCACTGAGGTCGGGCGCGTCAGTCGGCGCCACGGCGGCGGGCAGCGGCCGCTCGATGTCGAGCAGGCGGCGCAGCGTGTGTGGCAGCAGCGGCTTGGCGCACAGCGCGTGCGCGCCCTGGCGCAAGGCGCGTTCACGCAGCAGCGGCGTGTCGAAGGCGCTCAGCAGCGCGACGCGGCGCACAGGCGGTGGCCCGGTGGCGCCGAGGCGGGCGAGCAGCTCGCCGCCTTCCATGTCGGGCAGCACCCAGTCGACGAGCAGCAGGTCCAGCGGCTGGTTGGCCGGCGTGCCCGCCAGACGGGCCAAGGCCTGGCCGCCCTGGGCCACCTGCTCGACGCGGGCGGTGGGCGCGAGCGCCTTGACGAGGCCCAGCAGCGCGTCGTGGCCGGCGCTGTGCGCGGCCTGCACGAGCAGGACGTTGCGCAGCTGAGCGATCGGCGGCAGTGGCAGTTCCAGGCAGGCGGGCAGCGGCAGCAGCAGCTCGAACTCGCTGCCGCGCCCGGGCGTGCTGCGCGCCGTCAGCGTGCCGCCCATGCGCTCGGCCAGCGCGCGGCAGATCGCCAGGCCCAGGCCCGTGCCGCCAAAGCGCCGCGTGGCGCCGGCCTCGGCCTGGGCAAAGGGCGTGAACAGCCGCGCCAGCTGCTCGGCCGACAGCCCCACGCCGCTGTCGCGCACGCGCAGCCGCCAGGCGCCGTCTGCGTCCAGCGAAGCCGTCAGACGCACCTGGCCGACCGGCGTGAACTTGACGGCGTTGGTGAGCAGCTCGGTGATGAGCTGGGTCAGTCGTGCCGCGTCGCCGCGGCGCGCGCCGGCCGAGCCCAGCAGCTCGGTCGAGCCGATCTCGCACAGCAGCTCCAGCTGCTTGGCCTGGGCCGCTGGGCGCACGGCGTCGAAAGCGCTGCCCAGCAGCAGCTCCAGGCGCAGCGGCTCGGCCGCCAGCTGCATGCGGCCGGCATCGAGGTCGGCGTAGTCGAGCAGGCCGTCGATGAGCTTGACCAGCACCTCGCCGGCACGCGCCACCTCCTGCAGCTGGCCACGCTGAGCGGCGGGCAGCCGGCCACCCAGCAGCAGCCGGGTCTGGCCGAGCACGGTGTTCATCGGCGTGCGGATCTCATGGCCGATGTTGGCGAGGAAGTCGGACTTGGCGCGCGAGGCCGCTTCGGCCGCGGCGCGCGAGCGCTCCAGCTCGGCGAGCCGGGCGTTGACGAGATCGTCTGCCGTGGCCAGCGCGCCGGCGGCCGGCGCGAGCTGGATCAGCCGCGCAAGCTGGCGCGATAGGCCCCACAGCGCGAAGCAGAACATCGTCTGGCACAGCGCCAGGTTGGCCAGCAGCGGCCAGGCGTCGACCAGCCAGTGCGGCGGTTGCAGCGCAAAGCGCAGCAGCGTCGGCGGCGCCAGCATCAGCGCCAGCAGGCCGAGCGAGATCAGCAGCGCTTGGGCCGCGCGCCAGGTCGTGAACAGCAGCAGGCAGCCGCCCAGCGTCCACGGCGCAAAGCTGGCCAGCGTGTACAGGCTGGGCCCCGGGTCGGGCCGCAGCGTGAAGGCCAGCATGCCCAGGCTGAAGTAAAGCGCCAGCAGCGTGACGCCCCAGCGCTGCCAATGGCGCAGCCGCCTCGGCCGGCGCCAGACGAGGACGGTCAGCACCGAGAACGCCGCGACAAGGCAGGGGTAGCCGATGCGGTCGTTGGGGTCGAGCAGGCCCATCGTGGCCTCGCTGGCCCAGGCGCCCAGCGCCGACACGACGATGAGGGCGAACAGCCAGCGTGTGCCGACCGGCCCGAGGACGACGAGAGTGGGCCGCGTCTTCACGCCGTGTCCTTCAGTGCCAGCGCCGCGGCGTCGAAGTCCAGCGCAGCCAGGGCCTGCTCCAGGCGCCGTCGGGTGGGGTCGTCCAGGCCGCTGTGCGCGCCGTGCGCCTGCCACCAGTCGAGCGCGCGGCTGTCGCTCTGGCTCAGCAGCTGGTGCAGTTCGGCCAGGTCGCCGGGGCCGTGGGCGGTTGGCCCGGGCGGTGCGGCGGCCGCGGCCAGCGCCTGGCGAACCTCGCCCAGCAGCGTCGCCAAAGCCGCATCGACGCGGCCGAGGTGGGTGCTGGCCGCGCTGGCGTCGGCGGCTGCGGCGCTGCGCTCCAGCGCGAGCGCCATGCGGTGCAGCGGCTGCGCGCCCAGCGTCGCTGCCAGGCCTTGCAGCGTGTGCGCGGCGCGGCGCAGCTCGGCACAGTCGCCTGCGGCCAGCCAGCCGGGCCAGGCGGCCAGGCCGCCGTCGTACTGGTCGGCAAAGCCCTGCAACGTGCGGCGGTACAGGGCGGCCTGGCCGTCGAACTGGCGCAGGCCGGTGGCCATGTCAAGCACCGGCGCGGCGGGGGCGGGCGCCGGCCGCGGCAGGTAGCGCTGCAGCTCGCGCACCAGGCGGGCCACGTCCAGCGGCTTGGCGATGTGGCCCTGCATGCCGGCGGCCAGGCATTGGGCGCGTTCCTCGGCCAGCGCATGGGCCGTCATCGCCAGCACGGGCAGGGTCTCGAAACCGGGCAGCTCGCGCAGCCGGCGCGTCGCACTGAGGCCGTCGAGCACGGGCATCTGCAGGTCCATCAGCACCAGGTCATAGGCTTCGGGCCCGTGGGCCAGCAGGCGGTCCAGCCCCTGCTGGCCGTCGCCGGCCACGTCGACCTGGGCGCCGCGGCTGCCGAGCAGGCGCAACGCGATTTCCTGGTTGATCGGGTGGTCCTCGACGAGCAACACGCGCAGGCCGGCCAGCGAGCGGGCGTCGAAGCCGGCGTGCCGCTCGTTGGGTGCATCGCCCAGCAGGCGGCGCAGCTCGCCGGCCAGCAGCGGCTTGGGGCAGAGCGCGCGGGCACCGAAGGCGCGGGCCTGGGCGACGCCGTCGTCCACGCCCGGCGGGCTCAGCACCGCGATGCGCAGTGCCGGCTGTTCGCGGCGCAACTGGGCCAGCAGCTCGGCGCCGGTCGGGCCCGGGCCGGGCAGGTGCCAGTCGAGCAGCAGCCAGTCGAAGGGGCGGCCGCCCTGGCGCGCCTCGGCCAGCGCGGCCAGTGTGCCGGCGACATCGACGCTGTCGGCCAAGCCGGCGCCCAGGCCCAGGTGGCGCAGCAGGGCCAGCGTCGTCTGGCGGCTGGCGGCGTGGGACTTGGCCAGCAGCACGCGCTGGTCCTGCAGCGGCGCAGGCAACGTGGCGGCCGGGTCCAGCGGCAGCGCGAGGCGGACCTCGAAGCTGCTGCCGCGCCCGGGCTGGCTCTGCACGTCGAGCACCCCGCCCATCAGCTCGACGAGGCGGCGCGTGATCGCCAGGCCCAGGCCGCTGCCGCCGTAGCGCCGCGGCACCGAGGCGTCGCCCTGGCTGAACTCGCGGAACAGGGCCGTCAGCTGCTCGGCGCTCATGCCGATGCCGCTGTCCTGCACGGTGACGGACAGCGGCACGCGGCCCTGCTCGTCGGTGGGCCGGGCGGTCAGGCGCAGCAGCACCTCGCCGGACGGCGTGAACTTGATGGCGTTGGACAGCAGGTTGACCAGCACCTGCTGCAGCCGCATCGCATCGCCGCGCAGTTGGCCGCGCGCGCCCAGCAGGCTGCCGTCGGCCCAGTCGCAGACCAGCGCGACGGCCGGGTTGTCGTGCACCGGCCGCACCAGTTCGATGGCCTGGGCGACGACGTCTTCCAGGCGCAGCGGCTGGGATTCGATCTCCATGTGGCCGGCCTCGATCTTGGAGACGTCCAGCACGTCGTTGATGAGGCCCAGCAGCATGCGCGAGGCGGCGTCGGCCTTGGTCAGCAGGTCGCGCTGTTCCAGCGTCAGCTGGGTCTGCAGCGCGAGCTGGGTCATGCCCATGATGGCATTCATGGGCGTGCGGATCTCGTGGCTGATCTGCGCGAGGAAGCGCGTCTTGGCCTCGGTGGCGGCCTTGTGGGCCAGCGCGTCGTCGCTGCCGCGGCGCAGCGCGAACAGGCACAGCAGCGGCAGGGGCAGCAGCAGCGCGTTGATGAGGAGGGCGGCGTCGAGTGCGCCGCCGGCGGCGCCGCGCAGGCTGAGGAGCAGGGCCAGCAGCGCGAGCAGCGCTGCCATGGCAAGCCAGAGGAGTCCGAGCGTGAGCGTGCGCTGGGGCATGGGCGGTCGCGTGAGGCTGGCCGATTATGGGTGGCGGCTGGGCGTCGACTGTGCGACGGAATGCACACCTACGCCCTGGGGAAAGCCCCGGGCCCACCTCTGGTGCACCGCCCGGGCCTGCGGTTATCCTGACCCGTCATGCCGCTCATCCTCGTAGTCGACGACCAGCCGAGCAATATCCATGCGCTCTACCAGTTGCTGGTGGACGAATGCGAGGTTTCGATGGCCACCAGCGGCGCCGAGGCGCTCGCTTTCTGCGCCCAGCAGCTGCCCGACCTGATCCTGCTCGACGTGCTGATGCCCGAAATGAGCGGCTACGAGGTCTGCGACCGCCTGAAGGCCGATCCGCGCACCCGCGCCATCCCGGTCATCTTCGTCACCGTGCAGGGCAGCGCCGACGACGAGGCCGAGGGCTTTGCCCACGGCGCCGTCGACTACATCCCCAAGCCCTTCGTCGATGTCGTCGTCAAGGCGCGCGTGCGCACGCAGCTCGCGCTCAAGCTGGCCTCCGAGAGCTTCGCGCGCTCGCAGATCGAGCTCTTCCAGCGCGACAAGCTGGCCTCGGTGGGCCGCACCATTTCGGGCATCGCGCAGGAGCTGTCGTCACCGCTGGGCAATGCGTTGATCTCGGCCTGCACGCTGCAGGACGACCTCAGCCATCTGCGTGGTCTGTCCAGCACCGGCAACATCAGGCGCAGCGACCTGGACAAGCATCTGCGCGTCAGCGAGGAGAGCGTCGGCCTGGTGCTGTCCAACCTGCAGCGCACGCTGTCCATCGTCGACTCCTTCCTGCAGTCCACGGCCGACAACTTCGGCGACCAGCGCCGCAGCTTCTCGCTGCTGGAGCTGGTGCACGAGGTCGTGGCCGGCCTGGCCGGCGCACTGCAGACCCACCAAGTGCACTGCGAGCTCGATGCCGGCGACGACCTGCACCTGCTGAGCTTTCGCGGCGCCCTGGCCAAGGTGCTGTCCACGCTGATCCAGAACGCCGTCAAGCACGCCTACCGCGAGGCCGGCGGCGAGGTCCACATCCGGCTGCGGCCGCTGGGTACCGACCAGCTCGTCGTCACCGTGCAGGACCATGGCGTCGGCATCCCGCCGGGCATGCTGGGCCGCGTTTTCGATCCGTTCTTCTCGACGCGCTTCGGCCCCAACCGCAGCGAGCCTGGCCTGTACATCGTGCGCAACCTCGTCACTTTCGCGCTGGGTGGCCAGATCCAGGTCGAGTCCACGCCGGGCGTGGGCACGACGGTCAGGCTGACGTTGCCGCTGATCTCGCCCGAGGCGCGGCGCACGGCCGTCTGACGACGATGCGCGTCAGGCTCGCTCTGCTGGGGGGCCTGATCCTGCTGCTGGCGCTGGCCGGCTTGGCTTACCTGCTGCGGCGCCCGAGCGCGCCGGATGCGAGCAATCCCATCGTCATCGGCCAGTTGCAGGCCCTCAGCGGCCCGGTGCAGGCCAGCGGCGCGCCCCTGGTTGCCGCGGCGCGGCTGGCCGTCGACGAGATCAATGCGGCCGGCGGGTTGTTGGGCCGGCGTGTCGAGCTGCGGCTGGAGGACACGCGCTCCACGCCCGGTGCTGCTGCGACCGCGGCCGAGAAGCTCATCACCGAGCACCATGCCGTCGCGCTGTTCGGCTGCTGGGCCACGGCCTGCCGCGATGTCGTGCGGCCCATCGTCGAGCGCCACCACCATCTGCTCTTCTATCCGATGTCCTACGAAGGCATGGAGCAGTCGCCCAACATCATCTACACCGGCGCGACACCCAACCAGCAGATCCTGCCGGCGACGGACTGGGCCATGCAGGGCTTCGGCCGGCGCGTCTACCTGATCGGCACGGACGGTCCCTACGCGCGCCGCGCCCACGCGATGCTGCGCGACTTCATCCTGCTGGGCGGCGGCCGTGTGCTGGGCGAGCATTACGTGCCGCTGGGCTCGGCCGAGGTGGGCGAGGTCATCGCCGACCTGCAAAAGCTCCAGCCCGACCTCGTCGTCAGCACCCTCAGCGGCGACAGCAACGGCGCCTTCTTCGACGGCCTGGTGGCCGCGGCGTTGACCGACATGCCGCTGCTGTCCTTCGCCGCGGCCGAGCCCGAGATGCATGCCTACGGCGGCGGCCGGCTGGACCGCCATTTCACGGCCTGGAGCTATCTGCAGTCGCTGCCGGGTGCGGCCAACGAGGCCTTCCTGGCGCGCCTGCGGGCCGCATCGGGTAGCAGCGCCCAGGTGAGCGACCCGGCCGTGTCGGCTTACGTGGCCGTGCACCTGTGGGCCGCGGCGGTGCGCGAGGTGGGCAGCGCGCAGACCGAGGTCGTCAACGCCAATGTGCTGCAGCAAAGCGTCATGGGGCCGCAGGGCGTCACGGCCGTGGACGCGCAGACGCGGCATGTCTGGCGTCAGCTGCGCATTGCGCAGGTCAGACCCGACGGCCAGCTCAGCGAGGTGCTGCAGATGCCGCGTTACATCAAGCCCGTGCCCTGGCCGGGCTTTCGCTCGACCGAGCACTGGACGGCCGTTGCGACGCGCTCAGGGAGCCGGCCTTGATGGCGACGGCCGCGCTGGAGTCCAGGCGACCGGCCTGGCGCATCGGCCCGGCGCTGCTGCTGGGCTTCGCGCTGCTGTCGGTGCTGCCGCTGGGCCTGGTGGGGCTGTGGCAGCTGAGCAGCTTCGAGGGCAGCCTGCGCGAGACCGTCACCGAAGGCCTGGTTGCGATTGCGCGCAAGAAGGTCAGCGAGATCAATGAATACCTCAGCGAGGTGCAAATCGATGCACAGCTCGTCGCCCAGGCCAGCGACACACGCGAGCTGCTCGCTCAGCACCGCGACGCGGTGGCGACGCACGTGCCGGCGGCGAGCCGTGCCTTCTACGAACGCCTGTACGACACCGGCAAGTACATCAATCTGCTGCTCGTGCAGCCCGATGGCCGCATCAGCTTCGCGATGAAGCCGCCGGCGGGTTCCAGCCTGGAACTGGCGCGGCTGGATGGCGGTGCCTTCGAGGGCAGCGAACTGCTGGCCGCCCACCGCCGCGCCATCGGCCGCCTGGACGCGCAGCTGACGCCGGTGATGCGGCTGCGCGGCGCGGATGGCGCAACGCCGCCGACGCTCTTCCTCGTGCATGCCGTGGTCGATCAGGACCGTGTGCTCGGCAGCATCGTGCTGCAGCTCGACCTGGAGCGGCTGCTGCACGTGGCCACCGAGCGCTCGGGCCTGGCGCTGACGGGCGAGACCGTGCTGGCCCAGCGCGATGGCGAGAAAGCCGTCTTCGTCAGCGAGGTGAAGCGTGCGCCGGCCGCGTTGCCGGCGCGCGCGATGGACCTGCGCGCGGTCGACGCTGCGCCGGCGCTGCGCGGCCTGCGCGGCGAGAGCGGCAGTGGCCTGGCGCAGGACTACGCCGGCATCGACGTCGTGTCGTCGTGGCGCCACCTGCCGGCGCTGGACTGGGGCATCGCCGTCAACATCGACGCCGCCGAGGCCTTCGCGCCGGCGCGCACGCTGCGCGACCGCCTGCTGCTGGCGCTGGGCCTGGCCCTGCTGATGGCGCTGGGCCTGGCCTTGCTGCTCGGGCGCCGCCTGGTCGAGCCGGTGGCGCTGCTGAGCGGCGCCGTTGCGCGCATTGCCGATGGGGGGCTGGACGAGCGTGCGCCGGTCTGCGGCTTCACGGAGTTCCGTGAGCTGGCGCGCAACTTCAACCGCATGACCGAGCAGCTCGTCGTCGAGAAGCAGCTGCTGGAGGCGCGCGTGGAGCAGCGCACGCGCGCGCTGAACGACAGCGAGCAGCGCTTTCGCGGCGTGTTCGAGCGCGCGCAGGTCGGCATCGCGCTGTGTGACGCGCACGGCGTCATCCTGGACGTGAACACGGCACTGACGGCCATGCTTTGCCGCACCGTCGATGAGCTGCGCGGCAGCAAGTTGGCCGACCTGCCGGACTTCCGCGCCGGCCGATCTCTGGGCGGTGAGCTGACGCGCCTGGCCAGCGGGCGGCTGGAGCATGTGCGCTTCGAGCGCGGCTTTGCGCTGCCGGGCGGCGGCGAGCTGTTCGTCGACGGCAGCGCCAGCGCCATCCGCGACCGGCGCGGGCGCCTCGTCAACGTGGTGCAGATGCTCATCGACGTGACCGAGCGCCACCGCGCCGAGATCGAGCTGGTGCGTGCCCGCGTCACCGCCGAGGCCGCCAGCCAGGCCAAGAGCGACTTCCTGGCCAACATGAGCCACGAGATCCGCACGCCGATGAGCGGCGCTCTGGGCATGCTCAACCTGCTGCTGCGCACGGAGCTGACGTCGCGCCAGCACGACTATGCGAGCAAGGCCCGCACGGCGGCGCAGGCGCTGCTGGCCGTCATCAACGACGTGCTGGACTTCTCCAAGGTCGAGGCCGGCAAGATGGAGCTGGATCCGCATCGCTTCGAGCTCAGCGACTTCATGCGCGAGCTGGCCGTCATCCTGTCGGCCAATGTCGGCGCCAAGGACATCGAGGTGCTGTTCCGCCTCGACCCGCGCCTGCCGACGGCCCTCATCGGCGACGCGACGCGGCTGCGCCAGGTGCTGCTCAACCTGGCCGGCAACGCGCTGAAGTTCACCGAGCGCGGCGAGGTCGTGCTCAAGCTGACGCTGCTGGGCGAGGAGGGCGCCGAGCCGGACCGGCTGGCGCGCATCCGCTTCGAGGTCATCGACACCGGCATTGGCATCGCGGCGGACAAGCTCGAGCACATCTTTGCCGGCTTCAGCCAGGCAGAGCAGTCCACGTCGCGGCGCTACGGTGGCACGGGCCTGGGCCTGGCGATCAGCCGGCGCCTCGTGGCGCTGATGGGCAGCGAGCTGCGTGTGGACAGCCGCGCGGGCGAGGGCAGCCGCTTTCACTTCGAGCTGCTGCTGGCCGAGTCGCCCGATGAGGACACCGGCCTGTTGCCCACGCAGCCCGGCCTGAAGGTGCTCATCGTCGATGACAACCCCATGGCGCGGGAGGTGCTGCAGGGCATCGGCGAGAGCCTGGGCTGGGACTGCGACCTTGCCTCCAGCGGCGAGCAGGCGCTGGCCCTCGTGCACCTGGCCGCGGAGCGCGGCAAGCGGCTCGATGTCGCCCCCCAGGGCCAGGCTGTGCCCAGCCCGCCCCCCGAGGGGGCGCAGTCATCTCGGGGCGGCCCGTCGATGCCTTACGACCTCATCCTGATGGACTGGCGCATGCCGGGGCTGGACGGCTGGGAGACGTCGCGGCGCATCCGCGACAGCCACGAGTCCGATGCGCCCGTCATCATCATGGTCACCGCCCATGGCCGCGACCTGCTGGCCGACCGCAGCGAGCAGGAGATCCAGGGCCTGGGTGGCTATCTCGTCAAGCCGGTGACGGCCTCGATGCTGCAGGACGCCGTCGCCGAGGCCACGCGGGGCAACGCGCCGCGCGGCCGGCGCGCGGAGGGCGGCGAGCCGCGTCTGTCGGGCATGCGGCTGCTCGTTGTCGAAGACAACGGCTTCAACCAGCAGGTGGCGCAGGAGCTGCTGGAGAGCGAAGGCGCCGTCGTCACGCTGGCCGGCGGTGGCGTGGAGGGTGCCCACCTGGCCCTCGTCACCGAACCGCCTTTCGACACCATCCTGATGGACCTGCAGATGCCCGACATCGACGGCTTCGAGGCCACGGCGCGCATCCTGAAGCGGCGCCCGGGCAGCCTCATCATCGCGATGACGGCCAATGCGATGGACACCGACCGCCAGGCCTGCCTGGCCGCCGGCATGCGCGATCACATCGCCAAACCGGTGGACCTGGAGCAGCTCGTCGCCTGCCTGCGCCGCCATGTCGGCCGTGTCGGCGCGGCCGCAGCACAACCGCAGCAGCTGCTGGACCGCGACGCCGCGCTGCAGCGCCTCGGCGGCCGCGAGACCCTTTACCAGCGCCTGGTCGCGGCCTTCAGCGCGGACGTGCCGAACGAGATGGAGGCGCTGCGCCGCCACGTGCAGCAGGGCAGCGTGCTTGACGCAGTGCGCGTGCTGCATACCTTGCGCGGCCTGGCCGGCTCGGTGGGCGCCAACGCGCTGGCGGCTCTGGCCGGCGCGCAGGAGCAGGCCGTGCGCCGCCAGGGCAGCGTGGCGCCGGCCGATGCCGAAACGCTGCAGCGCCTGCTGGACGAAAGCCTTGCCGCGTTGAAGGCCGCAGCGGCGCCCGCGCCGATGGCGGCCGCCGAGACCGGCGACCCGCTGGAGGTGCTGCGCCGGCTGCGCCTGCTGCTGGTGGAGCGCAATATGCGCTCGGTGACGGTTTGCGAGCAGCTGGCGGACGGTCACGGTCAGGCGCTGGGACCTGATTTCGGCGCGCTGTCTGCGGCCGTCACCCGGCTGGACTTCGCCAAGGCGCTGAAGGCCTGCGACCTGCTGCTGGAAAGCCTCAATCCGCGTTGACGCGGCCCCGGCGCGAGCGCCGCGCCACAACGACGTGCAGCGTGAGCAGCAGCGGCAAGGCCAGGCCCGCCAACCAGTGCACGAGACTGCTTCCCGCATGCCAGTGTTCGGGCGCGTAGTACAGCGCCAGCGCCGTGCACAGCAGCACGGCGCAGCAGGCCAGCAGGCCGCTGCCGCTCCACAGGCTGCGCTTCAAGCGCCAGCCGAACACGATGTGCACCGCGGTCAGCGAGCCCAGCACGAGCAGGAAGGCGTAGGCGACGATGCCGTGCAGCCGCAGCGCCCAGGGCTCCAGCGGACTCGAGAGCTCTTCGCCGAACGTGCCGGTCGAGCGCAGCAGGTGGTGGGCCGCCAGCCACGCCAGGCCGGTCAGCACCAGCGCCAAGGTCGACGCGTAGACGGCCCAGCGCTGCCAGCGTTGCGGGCGCAGCCCGACGGGCAGGGGCCGGGCAGCCGGCGGCCGGTGCAGGTGGTGGTGGCGCGAATGAGCAGCTGCCGTTCGCGGGGTGTGGGGGCGATTCAAGCCGCGCTCAAGCCAGGTGTTCGTGGCTGCCGTTCTCGCGCCAGACGAAAGCCTGGGCGGCGTGGGCACGCAGCAGTTCGGTGGCCTCTCGGCCGCGCAGCCAGACCACCTTGGTGAGGGCGTCGGCGATGGCGCAACGGGGCGCGAAGACGGTCAGGGACATCGGCGGATTGTCCGTGACGGCGTGCCCGACCCGGACGATGTGCCCGGCATGACGCTCGGGCCGTGACACCGACCAGGCCGTTGTCGCACAGGCCATGTCGCTGATCTCGGCCAGTGGCCGGCTCAGCACCGGCTCGCGCGGGTCGCGCACGTTGACGGCGAAGGGCTCGGGGCCGAAGGCGCGCAGATCGCCGCCGGCGTTGACGCTGCCGCCCTCGACGCCGGCCGCCTGCAGGGCCTCGACGGCGGCGTCCACTGCATGGCCCTTGGCGATGCCGCCGAGGTCGATCCACGTCGGGCGGCGGATGCGCAGGCGCGAGTCGGCCAGCAAGGCTATGCCTTCGGCCAGCGAACCCGCGACGTTGCGCCCGGCATCCGGAGGCGCAGGCAGCAGGCCGCGCCCGACGAGATGCGCCGCACAGCAGGCATTGAAGGCGCCGGCGCTGTCGGCCTCCATGCGCAGGGCCAGGGCCAGTACGGCGTGCGTGTCCGCGCTGACCTGCAGCGTCTGGCCGGGCAGCGCGCGGGCGATGCGGCGCAGGTCGCTGCCGGCTTCGTGAAAGCTCATCGCCGCATGGATCTCGGCGACGCGGCGGAAGGCCTGTGCCAGCGCGGCTTCGGCGAGTTCCGGCGCGGCGATCGCCTCGATGCTGACGAAGGTGCCCAGCAGCGGCTGGGCGCGACGCGTCCGCGGCGCGGTGTTCATTGCGGTGTCAGAGCCGCCCGCTGCCGCGCAGGCGGTCCAGCAGCGCGACGATGTGGCGCACGCCGTCGGTCACGTGCGTGCAGCTCAGCGTGGCGCCGCTGATGTTGGCGATGTCGTCGCCGACGCGCAGCTTGGCGTCGCCGCCCTTGCCGACGAACTGCTGGCGCCAGGCCGGCAGGCGGATCTCGTAGCCGTGGCTTTCTCGGTAGTTCAGGATGTCGACGCTGCGGATGTGGCCGTCGCTGCCCACCGCCACGGCGTAGTCGATGACTTCGAACTTGCCGACGACGCCATCGGCCACGACGGCGCCGATGACCTGCTCACCCTTGAGCGCCACCAGCATGCGCCAGGTTGCCGCGCGCGGCGCGGCGCCGCCCAGCGCCGCGAGGGCGCGCATGTCGTCGGCCGATGCCTGCACGAGCTGCTCGCGAAACGCCGTGGCCTCGGGAAAGCCGCGGCGGGCCGCGTCGTCCAGCGTGCCGTACTGGGCCGCCTGCACGACGGCAGGCATGGCCAGAGCGAGGGGGATCCAGCGCAGCTGAGACATCAGAAGGAGTAGCCGACGCCGAGGTCGAGGCGGTTGTTGTCGCTGTTGAGCCTGAAGCGCTGCAGGTCGGCCTTCAGCACGACGCTGGGGTTCAGGTAGAAGTTCAGGCCGATGGTGCGCACGCCTTCCGTGCCCACATTGCCGGGGTTCAAGCCGGCGGGCAGGCCGTCGAAGCCGCGGCCGGTGTTGTAGCGCTCGTAGCGCACGAAAGGCGCCAGCACGTAGTCGCCCTTGAGCTGCCAGCGGTAGGCGGCCTGGGTGTACCAGCCGTCGAAGGCGTTGGGCACCGGGTTGGGCGAGCCCGCCAGCGTCAGGTTGAAATCGCCCGCGTTCCTGATCGTGCCGCGGCTGTAGAGGGCCGACAGGTCCCAGGCGCCGGGCGTCCACTTGGCGTGCACGTCCCACAGGCTGACGCGCGCGTCGGGCGACGCGAAGCCGGCCGCGCCATGGGCGGCCTTGCCGCTGAAGACCGAGGCGCCCAGGCGCAGACCCGGGATGCCGCGCCAGTCGACGTTGCCGAAATAGGCCAGGTTGTGCGCCTTGGCCAGTTGCAGCTCCTGGTGGATGGAGCCCAGCGGCGACTCGCGGCCCTCGCTGGAGCTGGCGTCCCACTTCGTCAGGTCGAAGCCGGTGCTGATGCCGGCGCTCCAGGAGATGCCGTTGTCGTGCTCGCCGAAGACCTGCAGGCCGCCTTCGCGCCAGGTTGACGGGATGATGGCCGTCTCGACGAAGTTGCGCTCGACGCCGTAGTAGGCCGTCGGCTCGTGGTTGTTGTTGAGCAGGCCGACCGGCATCAGCAGCAGGCCGGCGCGCAGGCCGTAGGTCTCGTTGAGCCGGTGCTCGATGTAGACCTGCTCGACCTCGACCTCGCCCTGGTCGTCCGCGGAGGCGACGGCGTGTTCGACCTCCAGCTCAGCGACCATCTTGGTCTTGTCGTCGAAGCGGTGCTGCAGCCCGAGCACGAAGCGGCGCACGTCGGCCTGAGCCTGGCTGTGGTCCTTGGGGCGGTTGTAGTTCAGCTCGCCGTAGGAGCTGATGACGGTGGCGGGCTCGGCCGGCGCGGCGGTGGCCTGGGCGACCGGAGCGATGGTTGCGGGCGCAGGTGCGGCGGTCGGGGCGGCCGTAGGCGCCTGCTGTTGGGCACTCTTCAGCTGCTGCAGCTCTGCCTTCACGCGCTCGAGTTCACGCGCCAGTTGGTCGACACGCTGCAGCAGTTGCTCCTGCGTCGTCGATGCCTGGGCGAAGGCGGCGGGGGCGCCGAAGGCCAGGGCGGCCGCGAGGGCGAGGCGCGATGGCGCCGAGGTCAGGATGGGGCGGGTCACGGAGTTTTCCTTGTTGTCTTGTGGGATCGCCGCGTCAGGGCTTGTAGCCATCCGTCAGCGTGGCCAGGAAGGTCAGCACGTCTTCGATCTCGGCGTCGCTCAGCGCCGGCGCGTCGCCGGGCTTGCGGTTGTAGGGCCCCTCGGTCACGTTGACGTTGCCGCGGTACTGGGGCGGCAGGTCGTTGAACTTGTCGACGCTGCCGTTGACGACCGGATACCAGAGCTCGGGGTTGGTGTCGCGCGTGACGTAGAAGCGCAGCGCCTCGCGCAGCGTCTTGAAGCGGCCGTTGTGGAAGAAGACCTTGCGCGTCGCGACATTGCGCAGCGTCGGCACCTTGAAGGCGCCGCAGAGGTCGGCGCGCGCGGCGAGTTCGGGGCGGTCGACCTGGCACAGGCCGAGGTCGAAGTAAGCCGGGTCGGCCGTGGCCGGGATGTCGGTGTTGCGCGGCACGCCGAGGTTGTCGTAGGTGAAGTCGGTGAACAGCGGCGAGGATCCCTCGGCGCCGCGCGCGCTGGGATGGCAAGCGGCGCAATTGCCCTTGGTCGGGCTGTTGAAGAGGGCCAGCCCGCGCAGTTCGCCGTCGCTCAGCTTGGCCTGGCCGGCCAGGAAGGCGTCGTACTTGCTGCTGAAGGGCGCGAACGCGGCGCTGTCCTCGAGCTGGAAGCGCTGCAGCGCGTGGCGCATGGCCAGGAAGGCGGCGTCGGCGTCGTTGAGGATGCTGTCGCCGAAGCTGCGGCGGAAGTCGGCCGCGTAGCTGGCCCGTGCGAGCTTGTCGACCACGGCCTTCGCGTCGCCATTGGCCATTTCATGCGCGGCGGTGAAGGGGCGCACGGCCTGGGCGAGCAGGCTGTCGGCCTTGCCGTCGTGGTTGAAGCCACCGGTGGGCGTGCCGTCCTTGTCGATGAAGAAGGCCGGCGTCCGGCTCAGATAGCGCAGCGACGGCGTCGCACGCAGGCCGGCCACGTCCAGGCTGGGCCCGCCCAGTTGGACTGCCAGGCCGTTGGTCTGGGCATGAGCGGCACTGGGGTCGTGGCAGGTCGCGCAGCTCATCTTGCCGGAGGCCGAGAGCGATTCGTCCTTGAAGATCTTTTCGCCCAGCGCTGCGGCATCGGAGAGGGCCGGCGCCTGGGCCGGGCTGGATGAATCGCCGCCCGAGCTGCTCGTACCGCCACCGCCGCAGCCGGCGAGCAGCAGCATCAGCATCAACCCCGCGCAGAAGGTGGTGAGCCGCTGGTGGGTTTTGAGGTCGTCTATTGGTTTTTTCGCCCGCATTGCCAGCGTCAAATCATTTAATGAGATTGATTCGCATTCATTTTGACACGACTCCAGCGGTCGTTCTGACATCGGGCTTGCGGCTTCGGGGGACGGACTCGTCGTGTGCTCTCTCACGCCAGCTCAAGACCTATGAAGGGTCGGGGACGGATTGAAGGCATACAATGAGAATCATTCGCATCAAAACGCTTGCTCGCCGAGCCCGCCACATGCCCGAGACGCTGCCCTCCAGCCTCGCCGCCGCCCCTGCCGGGCAGGCGTTGACCGTCCAGTTGGTCAGTGCGCCCGGGCACTCTCCGGAGTGGGCGTCGTGGCTGGCCGATCTCGGCTTCCTGCCGGGTGAGGCGGTCCGGGTGCTGCGCCGTGGCGCGCAGCGCACGGGCAACCTGGTCGTGCGCGTCGGGCAGTCGACGTTTGCGTTGCGCCATGCCGAGGCCGAATGCATCGCCGTGACGCCGCGTCATGGCTGAGTCCGTCGTCCATGTGCACCGCGGCGGCAAGCTGGTGGCCCTCGTCGGCAACCCGAACTGCGGCAAGACGGCTCTCTTCAACGGCCTGACCGGCAGCCACCAGAAGGTCGCCAACTACGCCGGCGTCACCGTCGAGCGCAAGGAGGGCCGGGTCATTTCGGCGGCCGGCAAGACCGTGCGCCTGCTAGACCTGCCCGGCACCTACAGCCTGCATCCGCGCTCGCCCGATGAGCGCGTGACCTGTGACGTGCTGGCCGGCCGCGCCAAGGGCGAGAAGCGGCCCGATCTCGTCATCTGCGTGCTCGACGCGACCAATCTGCGCCGCAACCTGCGCCTGCTGCTGGCCGTGCGCCGCATGGGCCTGCCCGTCATCGTCGCGCTGAACATGGCCGATCTGGCCGCACGTCGCGGCCTGAAGATCGATGCGGCCGCACTGGCCCGCGCACTGGGCGTGCCGGTCGTGCGCACCGTGGCCATCCACCGCGAAGGCCTGGACGAGTTGCGCGCGCTGCTCGACGACGCCGACATCTGGCACAACGCCCAGGTCCAGCCCGGCGCGCATGCCGACGATCACGTCACCGTGAGGACGATGCTGCGCTCGCTCGACCTCGACCACGAGCTGCCCACGCTGCCCAGCGACCGCGTCGACCGCGTGCTGCTGCATCCGCTGGCCGGCTCCGTCATCCTGGCGGTGCTGCTCTTCCTGCTCTTCCAGGCCGTGTTCACCTGGGCCGAGCCGCCCAAGGACGCCATCGAGACCGGCATGGCCTGGCTGGGCGAGCAGGTCGGCCAGTGGCTGCCCGAGGGCTGGCTGCGCAGCCTCATCGTCGACGGCATCATCGCCGGCTGCGGCAGCGTGCTGGCCTTCCTGCCGCAGATCCTGATCCTGTTCTTCTTCATCCTTGTGCTTGAGGAGTCGGGTTACCTGCCGCGCGCCGCGCTGCTGCTGGATCGGCTGATGGGTAGCGTCGGCCTGTCCGGGCGCAGCTTCATCCCGCTGTTGTCGAGCTTTGCCTGCGCCATTCCCGGCATCATGGCGACGCGCTCCATCGCCAATCCGCGCGACCGCCTCGTCACCATCATGATCGCGCCGCTGATGACCTGCTCGGCGCGCCTGCCGGTTTATGCGCTCTTGATCGGCGCCTTCGTGCCGCACCGCGAGGTGGCCGGCTTCGAGCTGCAGGGCCTGGTGCTGTTTGCGCTGTACTTCGCCGGCATCCTTGGCGCACTCGTCGTCGCCTGGCTGCTCAAGACCTTCACCCGCTCCGGCCGCCTGGTGCGCCCGCTGATGATGGAGCTGCCCAGCTATCACTGGCCGCATCCGCGCAGCATCCTGATCGGGCTGTGGCAGCGCGCCATGATCTTCGTCAAGCGTGTCGGCGGCATCATCCTCGTGCTGACCATCGCACTGTGGCTGCTGGCCAGCTTCCCCGGCCCGCCGGAAGGCGCCACGGGTGCGGCCATCCAGTACAGCGTGGCCGGCTGGCTGGGCGCTGGCCTGGCCAAGGTCTTCGCCCCCATCGGCTTCAACTGGCAGATCAGCCTGGCCCTGGTGCCGGGCCTGGCGGCGCGCGAGGTGGCCATCGGTGCACTGGGCACCGTCTATGCGCTCTCGGCCACCGGCGACGGCGCGGCCCAGGCGTTGGCGCCGCTGATCGCACAGAGCTGGAGCCTGCCGACCGCGTTGTCGCTGCTGGCCTGGTATGTGTTCGCGCCGCAATGCATCGCGACGCTGGCCGCCGTGAAGCGCGAGACCGGCGGCTACAAGCTGCCGGCCATCATGACGGTCTATCTGTTCGGACTGGCCTACCTGGCCTCGTTCGTCACCTACCGCACGGCGCTCTGGCTGGGCGCCTGAGCGGCGCGCGTCTCAAGGCGGCGCCGGCCGCGTCGGCACTGTCGCGCTGCAGATCTCGATGTGCCCCGGGCTGTGCACGAACCAGCCGCCGCGAAAGCGGCGCGAATCCAGCAGCTGCGTCCAGGTGGCCGACTCCGTCTTCAGCACCTGCAGCGCCGGCCGCTCGGCCGCCGGCACATCGGCGAGCAGGCGGATGCGCTGAATGCCGGTGCGTTGCTCGGGCTTGTCGTAAAAGCCCATCGCCGCCGTGCCACGGGGCAGGGCAGACAGCAGCTCCATGCCTTTGAGCACGCGGCCGACAACGGTGATGTTCAGGTCCAGCCCGCGCGGCGCCTGGCCGATGACGACGTAGAGCTCGGTGCCGTTGCTCGAATCGATCGTGTCGCTGCGCCCGGCGCCGACCATGCCGTAGCAGTGCGCCAGCCAGGCCTTGCCGGCCTTGGGGTCGGCCGCGACGGGGAAGCCCTCGGCGAAGCCGGTTCGCGGCGCCCAGCCGTCCATGTCAGCCAGCTTCGCAAACCCGGCGGACTTGCCGATGTTGTCCAGCGGCACGGAGAACTCGGCCGGCAGCTTGGACGCCGCGCCGTCCGGCAGCGGCCTAGCCTTGGCGGCGTCTTCCCCGTCGGGGTCGCCCCACTGGGTGACGAAGTTGTCCTGCACGCGCAGGATGGCCAGGCCGTCCCAGTAGCCGCCATGGGCCAGCGCACGGATGTTGGCCACGTGGGCCGGCGCGAAGCGCGGTGCCAGCTCGATGATGACCTGGCCCGACGCGAGCTCCATCAGCAGCGTGTTGTGCGGGTCGAGCGCGCGCCAGTCGCTGGCGGGCGAGCCTGCCAGGATCTCCTGGCTGCTCTTCTTGGCCGGCGGCTTGGGCGGGGCGGCGAGGGCAGCGGACATCAGACCGGCCATGGCCAGCACGAGGACGGTGTTTTTCATGGGCGCCGAGCTTAACGGCGGCGAGCCGACCCGCGAGCTCGCGCAAACCTCAGGACGGCCGAGCTGCAGATAGCGTAAGAGCAATGGCCCAGCGCTGGAGTACTTGACACCGATGCCGCCGCTGTCGATGGTCTCGAAGATCCATCAGGTCGGAGGGCGGCACGCAAAGCGGCTTCCTACAATGCCGCAATGCCCGAGACCGCCGTTCCCAGTTCCCAAGACCTGCCCTTCGTCCACCTGCGCATGCACACCGAGTTTTCGGTCGTGGACGGCACGCTGCGCACCGATGACGCCGCCGACGCGGCTGCGGCGGACGGGCAGGTGGCGGCGGCGATCACCGACCTGGCCAACCTGTTCGGCGGCATCAAGTTCTACAGCGCGATGCGCAAGAAGGGCGTGCAGCCCATCCTCGGCGCGGACTGCTGGCTGGAGACCGAGGCGACCGACAAGCCACCCACGCGGCTGCTGTTGCTGGTGCAGGACAAGCAGGGTTATCTGAACCTCAGCGAGCTGTTGTCGCGAGCCTGGATCGACAACGTGCAGCGCAACCAGGCCTGCCTGAAGTGGGAATGGCTGGCCGAGCTGGGTGATGGGCTGATCTGCCTGTCCGGCGCCCAGCATGGCGCGGTGGGCATCGCGCTGATGCAGGGCGACAAGGCACGCGCCCGCGAGGCCGCGCAGCGCTACGCCGCGACCTTCCCGGGACGGTTCTACATCGAGCTGCAACGCGCCGGCCTGCCTGGCCAGGAGGCCCTCGTGCAGGCCAGCGTGCCGCTCGCGGCCGAGCTGGGCCTGCCGGTCGTCGCGACGCATCCGATCCAGTTCCTCGGCGAAGACGACTTCGAGGCCCACGAGGCGCGCGTCTGCGTGGCCGAAGGCGAGACGCTGGCCAATCCCAAGCGCATCAAGCGCTTCCTGCCCAGCCAGTATTTCAAGACGCAGGCGCAGATGCGCGACTTGTTCAAGGACATCCCGAGCGCCATCCATAACACGACCGAGATCGCCCGCCGCTGCTCGCTCACGCTGGTGCTGGGCAAGCCGCAGCTGCCCAACTTCCCGACGCCGCTGCTGGACGACGGCACGCCGATGCCGATGGAGCAGTACTTCCGCGAGTTGAGCCACGAGGGGCTGGTGGGGCGGCTGGCGCACCTGTTCCCCAACGAGGCCGAGCGAGACAAGGAGAGGCCGCGCTACGTCGAGCGGCTAGAGTTCGAGCTGAACACCATCATCAAGATGGGCTTCCCGGGCTACTTCCTCATCGTGTCGGACTTCATCCGCTGGGCCAAGGCCAACGGCTGCCCGGTCGGCCCGGGCCGGGGCTCGGGCGCCGGCTCGCTGGTGGCCTACGCGCTGCTGATCACGGACCTGGACCCGCTCAAATACAACCTGCTGTTCGAGCGCTTCCTGAACCCCGAACGTGTCTCGATGCCCGACTTCGACATCGACTTCTGCCAGGGCAACCGCGACCGCGTCATCGACTACGTCAAGGACAAGTACGGCCGTCCGGCGGTCAGCCAGATCGCGACGTTCGGCACCATGGCCGCCAAGGCCGCGCTGCGCGACATCGGCCGCGTGCTCGGCATGGGCTTCGGCCATGTCGACAGCATCGCCAAGCTCATCCCTGCGCCACCGGGCAAGACGGTCACGCTGGCCAAGCTGCCGCCCAACTTCGACCCGGACAAGGCCAAGATGATCTACGCGCGCCACGAGGCGCCGGAGCTGGAGGAGCGCGAGAAGAGCGACGAGGAAGTGGCCGAGCTGCTGAAGCTGGCCGCCCGCGTGGAAGGCATGGTGCGCAACATCGGCATGCACGCCGGCGGCGTGCTGATCGCGCCGGGCAAGATCACCGACTTCTGCCCGCAGTACCAGCAGCCGGGCTCCACCTCCGCGGTGAGCCAGTTCGACAAGGACGATGTGGAGGCCATCGGCCTGGTGAAGTTCGACTTCCTGGGCCTGGCGACGCTGACCATCCTGGAGCTGGCCAAGGACTTCATCGTCGCCCGCTACCCGGACCGCGCGGGCTTCGACTGGGCCAACGTGCCGCTGGTCGACAAGAAGGTGTTCGACCTGTTCGGCAAGGGCTACTCGGAGAGCGTGTTCCAGTTTGAATCGCCCGGCATGCAGCGCCTGTTGAAGGACGCCAAGCCCTCGCGCTTCGAGGACTTGATCGCGCTGGTGTCGCTGTACCGCCCGGGCCCGATGGACCTGATCCCGTCGTTCGTCGCGCGCAAGCATGGCAAGGAAGTCATCGAGTACCCGCACCCGCTGCTGGGCCAGGTGCTGGAGGAGACCTATGGCGTCTTCGTCTACCAGGAGCAGGTGATGCAGGCGGCCCAGGTGCTGGGCGGCTACAGCCTCGGCGGCGCGGACATGCTGCGCCGCGCGATGGGCAAGAAGAAGGCCGAAGAGATGGCCATGCACCGCGAGATCTTCCGCAAGGGCGCCGCGGAGAAGGGCATCGACCAGGCCAAGGCCGACGAGGTCTTCGACCTGATGGAGAAGTTTGCGGGCTACGGCTTCAACAAGTCGCACGCCGCCGCCTACGCCTTGCTGTCCTACCACACAGCCTGGCTGAAGACGCACTACACGGCCGAGTTCTACGCCGCGAACATGACCATCGAAATGGACGACACCGACAAGCTCAAGGTGCTCCTGAACGACGCCAAGATCTTCGGCATCGAGTTCCAGCCGCCCTGCGTGAACAAGGGCGTCTACCGCTTCGAGCCGCTGACGAACCGCCTCGTCAACTACGGCCTGGGTGCCGTCAAGGGCACGGGCCGCGGCGCCATCGAGGCCATCATCGCGGCGCGTGAATCCGGCGGGCCCTTCCTGAGCTTCTACGACTTCTGCCTGCGCGTGGACCGCAAGGCCGTCAACAAGCGCGCGGTGGAGGCGCTGATCAAGGCCGGCGCCTTCGATTCGATCAACTCGGAGCGCGCCAAGCTGCTGGCCAGCGTGAGCCGCGGCTACACGCACGCCGAGACGCAGGAGGCCAATGCCGACCAGGGGGGGCTGTTCGACTTCGGCGACTCGCACGCGGCCTCGCACGTCGAGCCCGACCTCGTCGACGCGGCGCCGTGGAGCATCAAGGAGCGGCTGTCGCTGGAGAAGACCGCCATCGGCTTCTACCTGTCGGGCCATCTGTTCGACCAGAGCGGTGCCGAGGTGCGGCGCATCGTCAAGCGCCAGGTGGCGGACCTGCAGGACAGCCGCGAGCCGACGTTGGTGGCCGGCATTGTCAGCGACCTGCGCGTCATCAACGGCCAGCGCGGCCGGGTCGCCATCTTCAAGATCGACGACAAGAGCGACGCCATCGAGGCCGTCGCCAACGAGGAGCTGCTGAACGCCAACAAGGAGCTGCTGGCCGAGGACGAGCTCATCATTGCCCAGGGCAAGGTGCAGAACGACCGCTTCTCCGGCGGCCTGCGCATGAACGTCCAGGCCGTGTGGAGCCTGGCCGCCGCGCGCGCCAGGTTCGGCCGCCACCTGCTGCTGGGCAATGCCGGTTCGGCCGGCTTGCTGCATGAGCTGGTGCAGCGCTTCCCGCCGCGCGAGACGGAGACGGAAGAAGGCGGCACGCGCAAGCTCGGCTTGCCGGTGCGCGTGGCCGTCAAGGCCGAGCCCGATGGTGACAGGAACGGCGCGCGCTGGCTTGTCGAGCTCGGCGAGGCCAGCCGCTTCTGGCCCGCGGACGAGGCCCTGGCCAAGCTGGGCACCGCCGCCGAAGTGATCTACGAGAACTAGCCTGTCTGAGGGGTTGTTCGCCCCTGTCGACAGGAGCATTTCGGCGATGATTCCCGACGATGCTGCAAGCCGTGCCCAAGTCCCTCCCCAGGCCGGGTCCCGGGCTCGTCCGCCCGCAGCCCGTGACGGGCCTGATCCTGACCGGCGGCGGCGCGCGCGCGGCCTACCAGGTGGGCGTGCTGGCGGCCATCGCCCAGTTGCGCCGCGATGCCGGCGCCACGCAGACCAACCCTTTCCCCATCATCAGCGGCACCTCGGCCGGTGCCATCAACGCGTCGACGCTGGCCTGCCATGCCGATGACTTCGACGGCGCCGTCGACGGCCTGCTGCATCTCTGGCAGGGCCTGCATGTCGAGAACATCTACCGCGCCGACGCGTTCGAGGCCGTCAGGAGCGGCGCGCGCTGGCTGAGCATGCTGAGCCTGGGCTGGGCGCTGGCGCGCTGGACGCGCAGTCGCCCGCGCAGCCTGCTCGACAACGCGCCGCTACGCGATCTGCTGGGCCGCTACCTGAGCATGGACCGCATCGAGGCCATGCTCGCTGGCGGCCACCTGCGCGCGCTGGCGCTGACGGGGTCGAGCTACACCTCGGGCCAGCACGTCACCTTCTTCCAGACCCACCACCACGTCGTGCCCTGGCTGCGCGAGCAGCGCATGGCCGTGCAGGCGCAGCTGACGCTGCGGCATCTCATGGCCTCTGCGGCCATCCCCTTCATTTTCCCGGCCGAGCTGGTGGAGCTGGAAGGCGTGCCCGAGTGGTTCGGCGATGGCTCGATGCGCCAGAGCGCCCCGATCTCGCCGGCCGTGCACCTGGGCGCCGAGCGCGTGCTCGTCATTGGCGCGGGCCGCATGAAGGAGCCCGAGGGCCGCCGCGTCGGCGCGACCGACGTGCATCCGAGCATGGCCCAGGTCGCCGGCCACGCGCTGTCCAACATCTTCCTGGACGCGTTGTCCGTGGACGTCGAGCGGCTGCGGCGCATCAACCGCACGCTGGCCCTGCTGCCGCATGAGACCCGCGCGGCCACGGCGCTGCGACCCATCGAGCTGCTCGTCATCGCCCCCAGCCGGCGCCTGGACGACCTCGCCGGCGAACACCAGGGCAGCCTGCCGCCTTCGGTGCGCGCGATGCTGCGGGCCTTCGGCGTCAGCGGCAAGGGCAAGACGACGAGCGGCTCCGCGCTGGTCAGCTATCTGCTGTTCGAGCCCAGCTTCATCGACGAGCTGATCAACCTGGGCATGAGCGACACGCTGGCCAAGCGGGCCGAGGTGCAGCGCTTCTTCGGCTGGCCGACGCGGGCGCCGCAGGTCGACCCGGCGCAGCTCAGGCGCAGCCGCTCAGCCGGGTTTGCGGCCGGCTGTTGACGATTCAACCGGCTTCGCCGCCGGCTGCTGAGTAGGCCAGGCCCGCGACACGCAGGCCGGCCGCCGACAGCTTGCGGGCTGTGGCCGCCTTGATGCCCGGCACACGCCGCGTCAGGTCTGTCCAATCCGCGAAGGGACGTGCGGCCAGCAGTCGCTGCACGAGAGCCGGGCCGAGGCCGGGGAGGGACTCCAGCTCGGCGCGCGTGGCGGTGTTCGCTTCCACCTCGGCCTGGGCCAGCGCTGGCAGCGCGGCCGCCCAAAGCAGCAGCGCCCGCCGTTTCATACGTCGCCGGCCTGCGCCCGCACCATGGCCGCGTAAGCGCCATCGCGCGCGAGCAACTCGGCATGCGTGCCGGTCTCGACCAACTTGCCGGCGCCGAGCACATGGATGGCGTCCGCGTCGCGGATGGTCGACAGCCGGTGGGCGATGACGATCAGCGTCTTGCGGCCGGCCCACAGGCCCAGGGCCTGCTGCACGGCGCGTTCGCTTTCCGTGTCCAGCGCCGACGTGGCCTCGTCAAAGATCCAGATCGGCGCGTCCTTGTACAGCGCCCGCGCGATGGCCAGGCGCTGGCGCTGGCCGCCGGACAGCTTGCTGCCGTTGGCGCCGACGTGGGTCTCGACGCCCTCGGGCAGCGTCTGCACGAAGTCCCACAGGTGGGCGGCGCGCAGCGCGGCTTCGAGCCTGGCCTCGTCGCGCGGCTGGGCGTAGGCGATGTTGTTGGCGACCGAGTCATCGAAGAGCACGATGTCCTGCGACACGACGGCGAACTGGCGGCGCAGGCTCAGGCGTGAGAGCTCTTCGATGTCGGTGCCGTCCAGCAGCACTCGGCCCGCGTCCGGCCGGCCTAGGCCAAGCAGCAGGTGGATGATGGAACTCTTGCCGGCGCCCGAGGCGCCCACCAGCGCCGTCGTGCGGCCCGCCGGGAAGGTCAGGCTCAGCGCCTCCAGCGCAGGCTGGCTTGCGTCGGGGTAGGTGAGGCTGACCCCGTCCATCGCGATCTCGCCGCGGGCCGGCGCTGACAGCTCCTGGCCACCGGTGTCCACTTCCTTGGGCGCGTCCATCAGTTCGAAGCACCCGCGCGCGATCACCATGGCCCGGGTGAGCGGGCCTGACAGATCGGACAAATGGCGCAGCCGAGAGGTCAGCAGCAGCAAGGCGGTGACGAATTCGGCAAAGGCCTTGACGCCGGTCCCCTGTTCCCGCGCCTGCCACAGCGCCACGCAGATGATGAAGGACAGGCCGACGCTGGCCACAAGCTGTGACAGCGGCTGAGCCAGCGCGCCGGCGGTGGCCGTCTTGAGATTGTTGCGGCGCACCTGGTGGGCCACCTCGGCAAAGCGCTCGCGTTCGTGCTGGGCCGCGCCGAACTGGCGCACCACGCGCCAGGCGCGGGTGATGTCGTCCACTTTGTTGACCAGCAGCAGTTGCGAGTCATAGGAGCGCGTGGCCATCAGGCGCATGCGCTGGTTGACCTTCTTCATGACCAGTGCCATCAGCGGCGTGACGACGAGGCTGAGCAGGGTCAGTTGCCAGTTCAGGTAGAAGAGGTAGCCCATCATCGCGATGGCCGGCAAACCGTCGCGCAACAGGCTCATGCCCACGTCGGCGAAGAGCTGAAGGATCTGCTGCGGGTCGTTGACGACCTTGCTGACCGCCGTGCCGGGTTGCATGCGCGTGTAGACCTGGGCGTCCAGGCGCAGCAGCGCGTTCACGAGCGCCGCGCGGAAATCCATGACGCTGCGGGTCAGCGTCCAGTTGAAAAGATACTGGCCGGCAAAGCTGAACACGCCGCGCATCAGATAGAGGCCGATCAACACGATCGGGATCATCCACAGCGCAAAGGCGTTCTTCGCGAAGCCCTCGTCGAAGGCGTAGCCGATCAGCTTGGGCAGCAGCGGCTCGGTGGCTGCTGCACCGATGTAGGCCAGCACGGTCAGCAGGGCGCCCCAGCGCTGCGGGTAGACGAACTGGCCCAGGCGGCGGGCGGGGTTGGCTTGGGTGGTGGCGTCGGTGGACATCGGGGGCGATTGTCGTGCGTGTTGCCCGCGTGCTTTGCGCAACAGAGCCGCATCGGGCCACCCATAGAATCGCCGCCGCCCCCCGCTTCCCACGCTCGATGCCTCCCATTTCGTCTTCGCCCGCCCCCGCGAGCCCTACCGCCGTGGCGGGTCCCGAAGGCCCCGACGTCCGGCCACGCACCGCGGTGCTGCTGCAGTGGGTCGGCATGGGCGACCTGGTCTGGCATGTGCCGTACTTTCGTCGCGTCGCCGAGACCAGCCAGGGCGGCCAGGTGTCACTGATCGCCTCGCCAACCGTGTTCGCGCCCCAGCTGGTCGGCCATGAACCCTGGGTGCGGGAGATCATCGACTTCGACCGCCACCCGCGCCGACACGAGGGCCGCCAGGGGCGCCACCGGGGCGTGCTGGGGCTGTTCCGCATGGGCTTCGAACTGCGCGAGAAGCAGTTCGACCGCATCGTGCTGTTCACCAACTACACGAACCGCTCGCTGGTGGCCGTGGCCGCGAAGATTCCGGAACGCCTGGGCTACGGGACGCGGTGGTTGCAGCGCCGGTTGCTGTCGCATGGCCCGTGGATCGAGCGCTACACCGGCCCGGCCGTCGGCACCTACGAGGACGCGACGAGGTTCGCCATCGCGCAGGGCTGGTGCGATGCACCTATCGTGCCCAGCCTTGTCGTTCGCCCCGAGGCGCTTGAACGCGTGCGGGCGCGGGTGCGGGAGCTGCCGCAGCCCATGCACGCGCTGTGCATCGGTTCGTCGGAGCCCTACAAGCAATGGGGCACCGACAACTTTGCCGCACTGGCCGCCGAGATCGCCCGCGCCGGCCACGGCGTGCTGCTGATTGCCGGCCCGGCGGAGCGCGAGATGGCGCAGGCCATCCTGCAGCGCGTCGAGCCGGCGTTGCGCGCGAGCATCCTCGACGTCACCGACGGCACGGTGGCCGACACCGTGGCGGCGATGTCGCTGATGCGGACCTGCCTGGGCAATGACACCGGCGGCGTGCAGATCGCCGCCGCGGTCGGCACGCCGACCTGGGTGATGCTGGGGCCGCGCGCGTTGCTGCTGCATGACCCTGAGAAGCTGCACCTGCTGACGGCGCCCAGCCTTGCCGACATCAAGCCGGGCGACGTCGCTCGCATCGCGCTGGCCCAGGGCGCATGAACAACGCAGACACCCGGCCGCTGACGGCCGTGCAGCTGCAGCTCAACGGCATGGGCGACCTCGTCTGGCATGCGCAGTATTTCCGCTGCGTGGCCGAGCAGAGCCGCGATGGCCAGGTCAGCGTCATTGCCGCGCCCACCACGATGGCCCGCGAGTTGATCGGCCACGAGCCCTGGGTGCGCGAGGTCATCGACTTTGACCGCCGACCGCGCAAGAGCGAGGGCCGCCGCGGCCGGCACAGCGGCCTGGACGGGTTGCTGCGCTTCGGCGCCGAGCTGGCCCCCAGGCGCTTCGACCGCATGGTGCTGTTCTCGGACCACCCGGGCCGGGCCATCATCGTCTGCTGGCGCGCCGGCATCCGCACCGTCCTCGGCTTCGGCGAAACCTGGCTGCAGCGGTTGCTGCTGACCAGGTCTGCGTGGATCAAACGCTACCGCGGCCCGGCCGTGGCCGGCTACCAGGACGCGACCCACTTTTCCATCGCCCAGGGCTTTTGCAGTGCTCCCATCGTGCCGCGCATCAGCGTGCGCCCCGACGCGCTGGCGCGCATGCGCGAGCGCCTGGCCACGCTGCCTCAGCCGCTGCACGCGCTGGCCATCGGCGCGTCCGAGCCCTACAAGCAATGGGGCGAGGACAACTTCGTGGAGCTGGCCAACCGGCTGACCGCACGCGGCCATGGCGTGCTGCTGTTGGGTGGGCCGGCCGAGGCGGAGTTTGCCCAGGCCATCACGGCTCGCATCGAGCCGGCGCTGCGCGAGCACGTGGCGGCGATGACCGACGGCACGGTGGCCGAGAGCGTGGCGGCCTTGTCGCTGGTGCGCAGCTGCATCGGCAACGACACCGGCGCCGTCAACATCGCCGCCGCCGTGGGCACGCATGCCTTCATCGTGCTGGGGCCGCGCCCGTTGCTGGAGCATGACCCGGATCACGTGCACATGCTGATCGCGCCGCAGCTGTCGGACATCAGTGCCGCGGACGTCGAGGCGCGTGTGCTGGCCACGCTGGGCTGATCAGCCTTCAGCCAGCGCTTCCCGCCAGACGGCCAGCGTGCCGCGCGCCGTGGCCTCCCATGTGCGGGTGCGGGCGTATGCCAGCGCCGCTGCGCGGCGGTCCTGTGGCATGCCCACCGCGGACGCGATGCCGGAAGCCAGCGCGGAAATGTCCTCGGGGTCGGCAATGACGGCATGGCCCGCCGCGGCCTCTGGGCAACTGCCGCGGTCGCTGGTCAGCACGGGCGTGCCGCAGGCCATGGCCTCCAGGATGGGCAGGCCATAGCCCTCGTACAGCGACGGAAACAGGTAGGCCGCAGCGCCGGCGTAGAGCACGGGGAGGTCTGCGTTGCTGACGAAGCCGGCGAAGCGCACGCGCGAGGTCAGGCCCAACCGGGCCAGTCGCATTGCCAGTTCGTCGCCCTGCGCCTGGGACCGCTCGCCGCAGACCAGCAGCGTGAAATCACGCCCGAAGCCGCCGGCTGCGAAGGCTTCGAGGGTGCGCACCAGGTTCTTGTTGGGGGTGGAGCCGATGAACAGCAGGTAGGGGCCGTCCAGGCCGTGGCGGGCGCGCACGGCCTGGATCTCGTCCGGCGTCTGCGGCCGGAACTCCGGCGACACGCCGAGGTGGACGACCTTCAGCCGCGCCGGGTCGCCGCCTACCAGCCGCAGGAAATCCTGCCGCGTGTTCTCGCTGACGCAGACCAGCCTCGTGCAGGTGTCTCGCAGGTGCTCGTAGTGGCGCAGCTTGCGCCGCCGCTTCGTCTCATCGGCGTGGTTGATGTTCAGCGCTGCGTAGAGGTCGTGCACTGTCGCGACGGTGGGCACGCGCCACGGTGGCTGGCGCTCGTCGGGCACGTGCAGCACCGCGCACGAAGGGCGGGGCAGCGGCCAGACGGGCCCCCACCACATGCGACTGGACAGCCGCTGGCCTTGGGCCAGCCGGTCGCGCCGCTGCCAGCGCGATCGTTTGCACAGTTGCAGCAGCTCGAAATCGTCCTGCGGCGGCAGATCCAGCGCGGACAAGGCTTCGATGAGCTGGCGCGTGTAGCGGCCGATGCCAGTGCTGCGGTCATCGGTCAGGTTGGTGGCCTCGATGGCGACGACCGGCGGGCGGCTCATGTCAGTCGATGCCCAGCGCGTCCAGCGCCCGCGGGAGGTCCAGATGGTCCACGATCGACGTGGTGGGCTGGCCGTTCTTCGCGAGCTGCACGCAACGCCCGACGCCGGCCGCACGGCCGGCTTCGACGTCCGACGGCTTGTCGCCAAACAGCAGCGAGCTTGCGAGGTCGATGTCCAGCGCTTCGGCGGCGCGCAGGATCATGCCGGGTGCTGGCTTGCGGCAGTCGCAGTCCAGGTCGTAGGCGGAGACCTTGGCGCCGGGCAGGTGAGGGCAGAACTCGACGCGCGACAGGCGCACGCCTTCGCCATCGAGGTGGGCGCGCATCGCGGCATCCAGGGCCAGGAACTCCGCCTCGCTGAAGAAGCCGCGGGCAATACCCGACTGGTTGGTCACGACGACGAGGACATAGCCTGCGGCCTGCAGGCGGCGCATCGCATCGATCGCGCCGGGCACGAACTCGAAGTCGTCCCAACGGTAGACATAGCCGTGGTCGATGTTGACGACGCCGTCGCGGTCGAGGAAGGCGGCGGCGCGTGTCATCGGCCCTGCGCGCGGATGCGCTTGACGAGGGCGGTCGTCGAGTAGCCGTCGACGAAGGGGATGGCGAGCGCCTCGCCGCCCCAGGAGCGCACCAGCCGGGTCTCTTCCAGCGTTTCCATGTCGTAGTCGCCGCCCTTGACGTAGAGCTGCGGCCGCACGCGCGCAAGCAGCGCGCAGGGCGTGGGCTCGTCGAAGAAGAGCACGGCGTCGACAGAGGCCAGCCCGGCCAGCACGAGGGCGCGGTCGACGTCGCGGTTCAACGGTCGGTCCGGCCCCTTGCCGAGGCCGCGTGCGGAGGCGTCGGAATTGACGGCGACGACGAGGCTGGCGCCTTGCTGGCGCGCCGCATGCAGGTAGGCCACGTGGCCGCGGTGCAGCACGTCGAACACCCCGTTGGTGAACACCAGCGGGCGGGCCAGCGTGGCCAGCCGTGCGGTCAACGCCGCGTCGTCCAGCGCGGCGGCGTCGATGAGCTTGTCTTCGAGGGAAGCAACCGGTTCACCCTTCGGTTTGCGCGCTGTCCCGCCAAGTGGGAGCTGAGCGCCTTCGGGCGCCCGTGCGGCGCTCATGCCGCCAGCTCCTCGTAGCTGACCGTCGCCGTGCCGAACTTGCCGACGACGATGCCGCCGGCCTTGTTCGCCAGCCGCATGGCCTCGGGCAGCGCCACGCCGGCGCCGATCAGCACGGCCAGTGCAGCAATCACCGTGTCGCCGGCACCGGTCACGTCGAAGACCTCGCGAGCGCGTGCCGGCTCGTGCGTGACACCGCTGGCGTCGAACAGCGTCATGCCGTCTTCCGAGCGCGTCAGCAGCACGGCACCGACGTCGATGTCGGCGCGCAGCGACTCGACCTTGGCGCGCAGCTCTTCTTCGCTCTTCCACGCGCCCGTCACCTGGGCCAGCTCGCCGCGGTTGGGCGTGATGACACTGGCGCCGGCATAGCGGCGGTAGTCGCTGCCCTTGGGGTCCACCAGCACCGGCTTGGCCGCGGCGCGGGCCATCGCCATCATGCGCGGGATGTGCGTGAGGCCGCCCTTGCCGTAGTCCGAGAACAGCACGACGTCGTGCTGCGGCAACTGCTCGGCGAAGGCCTCCAGCATCTCGCCCAGCGCCTCATGGTCGGGCTCGTTCTCGAAGTCGACGCGCAGCAGCTGCTGGGCGCGGCCGATGATGCGCAGCTTGACGATGGTGTAGAGCTGTTTGTCCTCGCGCAGCACGGTCTCGATGTCGCGCTCATGCAGCAGCTCGCGCAGGCGGCGTGCCGGCTCGTCCTGGCCGACGACGGTCAGCAGCGTCGCGCGCGCACCCAGGGTGCGGATGTTCAGCGCCACGTTGGCGGCACCGCCCAGGCGCTCTTCCTCACGTTCGATGCGCACGACGGGGACCGGCGCCTCGGGCGAGATGCGCTCGACGGCGCCGTGCCAGTAGCGGTCCAGCATGACGTCGCCAACGACGAGGATGCGCCGCGCGGCGAGCAGTTCGCGACTGGGCAGGGCAGTCATCAAGCGAAACCCATCTCGGCCTCGATCAGCCCGCACAGCGTGTGGCCGATCAGCAGATGCGCCTCCTGGATGCGCGCGGTGACGGCGTGCGGCACGATGATGCTGTCGTCGCACAGCACGCCCAGCTTGCCGCCATCGCGGCCCAGCAGGCCCAGCGTGTAGATGCCCATGGCCTTGGCGGCCTCGACGGCCTTCAGCACGTTGCCTGAGTTGCCCGAGGTCGAGATGGCGACCAGCCCATCACCGGCGCGGCCCAGGCCTTGCACCTGGCGCGCGAACACGTCGTCGAAGCTGTAGTCGTTGCCGATGCAGGTCAGCGCCGAGCTGTCGGTCGTGAGCGCCAGGCCGGCGAGCGGGCGGCGGTCCTTGATGAAACGCCCGGTCAGCTCGGAGGCCAGGTGCTGGCAGTCGGCCGCGGAGCCGCCATTGCCGCAGAACATCAGCTTGCCACCGGAGGCCAGCACGCCGGCCAGGCGTTGGCCCGCAGACACCACGCGAGGGTCCAGCGTACCCAGGATCTGCATCAACTGCAGGTGCTCGTCGAGATTGCGTAGGAACAGGGAATTCATGGGTAAACGGGAGGCTTTCGCCCGCCTGCAGACGGATGCGGCAAGTATCGGTGATGGGGCACGGGCCGTTTGCGGTTGACGGCGCCTCATGCCGCCGCTCACCCGAGCGTCTGGTGGCTCGCGCCCGAGCGGTGTACCCGGGCAGCGACCCGCCCGCTCAGGTCAGCTTGCGCCCGAGCTGGCGCTCGAGGATGGCCAGCGGGTTGGCACTCGGGTCGACCTGGCGTTCGGCCGCGAGGTGCAGGGTCTGCTCCATCATGAACTGCCCGGACATGACGGCGTGGGCCGTCTGGTCGGAATAGCAGACCCAGGTCGAACCCGGTGGGAAGGGCATCGTGACCTGGGGACAGTCGCGCTGGTAGTCGAGGTCGCCCTTCATGCCGTCGTGCAGCTGCAGCATCAGGTGGTCGTACTCGGTACGCAGCGACTTGGTGACGTGCAGGGCCTTGAGCGCCTTGGCCTGCCAGGCCACATAGGGCTTGGCGCGCGGCACGAAGCGGCGGGCGATGTCCTCGAAGGCCTCGCCGACACGCCACACGCGCGGCTCACCGGCGGGGTTCAGGTTGGTGAAGACGCGCAGGATGCGCTCACCGCGATTGGGGCGCGACGGGAAGGCGTCGACATGCAGGCGGCGGTCGTCGGCGCGCCAGGACTGCACGCGGGATTCGACCTGCGCAGGGCGGTAGCTGGTGGGCGCCAGGCGCAGCGCGGGTTTGTAGGCCGGCGCGATGGCGTCGATGAGCGCGCAGGCCTGGCTGCGGAAGCGCCCGATCATTGCGGCCAGCCGCACCTGTTCCTCGCCCTGCACGGCCGCGCCGGCCAGCACGCCATCGTTGCGCAGGCTGATGTTGCGGGATTTCTCGTCGCGCACGTCGGGGCGCAGCAGCTTGGATTCGTCGGGCGTCAGCTCGAAGCGCAGCTCGGGGAAGTACAGCACCTTGCCGGCCTCCAGCGCCGACACCAGGCCCTGCAGCGGCTGCGACCAGTCGCGGCTGTCAACGGTGATGATGCGGTTATCCATGATCGGCCTCCAGCGTAGCTTGGGTTTCCCAGGCGCGCGGCGCGCCGCCGCCCCTCGCGCGGCTGCCGTGGAGCCGGCTCTGCGGGGCCACTGGCAGCGCCCCCTTGAGGGGGCCGGCGAAGCCGGTACGGGGTGGTCTCATTCTCGCCAGTGGTCGGCGATCCAGCGCGCGGGGCGCGAGTGGCGCCAGTTGCCGCCTGAGTTGCCGACCAGCGCATCCGGCGGGTTCATGCTGCCGTGGAAGACCAGCACGCGTGCGCCGGCCGGGATGAAAGGATCGCGCCAGAAGCTTGTTGGCCAGACCGGCAGGCAGTGGTATTTGTAGCTTGCGCACCAGTCCTTGGGCCAGTAGCCGAGCTTGCCTTGGTCGTGCAGGAAATGGCTGAGGTATTCCTGCTCGTTGCGGTACTTGGCCCGCACCTCGTCCTGGTGGGAGATGAAGTTGGCCAGCACGTCGGCGTGGGCGCCGATGCGAAAGCGGTAGACCGAGGAGTTGCCAGTGACCCGCCAGGGGCGCTTCCAATCCTTGATGATGAGGAAGTCGCCCGGCACCGCGAAGAACTCGGTCAGGTCGCCGACGATGACGACGTCCAGGTCCAGGAACAGGGCCACCCCCTTCAGGCCGAACAGGTCGGCCTGGTAGGTGCCGAGCTTCTTCCAGCCACCGTCACGCTTGCCCTGCTGGGCGTGCGTCTCGGGCAGGGGCAGGCATTCGACCTCGGAGCGGATGCCCTGGGTGTCGTCGGTGAAGCAGACGAAGCGGAAGGGTCCGCGCAGGTGGCGCGCCGCCATGCCGTAGAGGCGGTTGACGTATTCGGGGCCGTATTTCGTGCCCCACTTCATGCAGACGATGAAGCGGTCTTCGCCCGCGCTGCTCATTTCAATTGCTCCATGTTCATCGCTCGCATCGGATTTGCGGGGCCGCTCCCAAGCCGGCCCGCGCTGGCGATGCTTGTGGCTCGATGCTGCAAGCATCACCGTCCCCCCCGGGGACCGACCGGGCCTGCCGGCGTCCAGCCGGAGCAGGATCGGGCGAGGGGCTGAAAGTCATCAGCTGAGCTCCTCGACGGGTTGTGGCGGATAGCTGTCCCAGTTCAGACAACCGGGGCACTGCCAGAAGTAGTGGGCGGCCTCGAAGCCGCAGGCGGCGCAGCGGTAGCGCTGCAGCGGCTTGGTGGCTTTCTCGAGGGCGCGGATCATGCCCTGGGCCTCGGCCTCGGGCAGCTGCGGCGCATTGAGCTTGAGCAGGTCGGTGGCGGCGGACAGCACGGGCTGTTCGCGCAGATGGGCGGTCAGGCGCTCGCGTTGCGGGCCGGGTTGCAGGCTGGCGAGCGCGCGCAGCAACTGCATGCTGGGCGCGCGCAGGTATTGCTCGGTGAGCAATGCGACAGCGCGCTCGGGCTGGCCCAGGGCCTTGGCCGCGGCGGCGCAGTCGGCGGCGACGAGGTTGAAGGCCGGCGGGTTGGCCGCCAGCAGGTGTGTGAACGCGGCCAGCGCCGCTTCGGGCTGGCCGGCCTTCAGCAGCAGCTGGCCTTGCAGCACGTAGGCGCGGGCGCCCTCGGGCGCGCGGCGCCGGGCCTGGCCGAGCAGCTCCTGGGCGAGGTCGGCATGGCCATGGCCTTGGGCCAGCAGGGCCTGTTCGCAAAGGTAGTGGGCGATGCGGCCGGAGAACGAGCCCGTGCCGGCTGCCTCCAGCTCGGCCGCGACCTCGGCCGCTTTCGCCCAGTCGCGCGAGCGCTCGTACAACGACAGCAGCGCCAGGCGTGCCTCGCGCTCGAAGGCGGTGCCGCGCAGCTCGGCGTAGGCGGCCTCGGCGCGGTCGAACAGGCCCGCCTTGAAGAAGTCCTGGGCCAGCTCGTGCTGGGCGCGGTCGCGGTCGGTCCGGGGCAGGTCGCCGCGGCGCAGCAGGTGCTCGTGCACGCGCACGGCGCGCTCCGTCTCGCCGCGGCGGCGGAACAGGCTGCCGAGGGCGAAATGCAGTTCGGAGGTGTCGGGGTCGTTCTGGACGGCTTCGATGAAGGCGTCGATGGCCTTGTCCTGCTGTTCGTTCAGCAGCAGGTTCAGGCCTTTGAAATAGGCCTTGGGCGAATCACGCTGTTCCAGCTTCCACTGGCGCGAATCGAGCTTGGAGGCCAGCCAGCCGAGCACGAAGACGACGGGCAGGACGAAGAGCAGCCAGCGCGGATCAAACTCCATCTTGGTGGGCAGCGAAAGGAACGGCGGGCGCTTCGGGCGCCGGAATGGGCTCGGCGGACAGGGGTTCCGCACGCTGGGCGGCGCGGCGGTGGCGCCACCAGGCGGGCACCATGGCCAGCACGCCGAAGGCGGCGCCGAAGCCGAAGGCCAGCAGCACGATGATGACCTGGGGAGCGCGCCATTCGTGGCCGAAGAACCAGCGCACGACGGCCTCGTGGCTGTTGTTCAGCGCAAAGGCGAACAGTGTGAAGAAGAGCAGGGCCCGCAGGAGCCAGACAAGGGTGCGCATGGCCAGAGATTTTGGCTCAGAGCCTGGGATAGTCGAATTCCGGGCCGAGCGCTGGGCCGCTCCCGAGCCGGCCCGTCGTGGCGATGCGCTTGCGGTTCAATGCCGCAAGCATCGCCGTCCCCTCGGGGGACCGGTCAGACGCACCGCGTTCAGCAGCGTGCGGCTGGACGAGGGGCATCATTCCGTCACCGGCAGATGCTTGTCGACCGCCTCGCGCAGCGCCTTGCCGGGCTTGAAGTGAGGCGCCAGCTTCTCGGGGATCATGACTTGCTCGCCGCTGCGCGGATTGCGGCCCACGCGGGGCGGGCGGCGGCTGATCGAGAAGCTGCCGAAGCCGCGGATCTCGATGCGGTGCCCGCGCGCGAGGGCATCGCTCATCGCGTCGAGGATGGTCTTGACGGCGAACTCGGTGTCGCGTTGGGTCAATTGGCCAAAGCGTTCGGCGAGCACGGCGACGAGGTCGGAGCGGGTCATGACGGAGCGGCTTTGCGGGATTCGGAATTGAAACAGGCCCGCTGGCGAGGCCGGCGAGCCTGTGGGGAGCATACCCGGCCTCAACAGAGGCCGGGCGGTCAACCGAGGGCTTAGTTGCCCTGGTTGTCCAGCTTGGCGCGCAGCAGGGCGCCCAGGCTGGTCGTGCCGGCGTTCTCACGCTCGCTCGACTGGCTCAGGCGCTGCATGGCTTCCTGGTTGTCGGCGTTGTCCTTGGCCTTGATCGACAGCTGGATGTTGCGGGTCTTGCGGTCGATGTTGACGATGACGGCGGTGACTTCGTCGCCTTCCTTCAGCACGTTGCGGGCGTCTTCCACGCGGTCGCGGGAGATTTCCGATGCGCGCAGGTAGGCCATCACGCCGTCAGCCAGCTCGATCTCGGCGCCGCGCGGGTCGACGGTCTTGACCTTGCCGGTCACCGAAGCGCCACGGTCATTGATCGTGGTGAAGGCGGTGAACGGGTCGCTGTCCAGCTGCTTGATGCCCAGCGAGATGCGCTCGCGCTCGACGTCCACGGCCAGCACCACGGCTTCGACTTCCTGGCCCTTCTTGAAGTTGCGCACGGCAGCTTCGCCCGTCTCGTCCCAGCTCAGGTCGGACAGGTGCACCAGGCCGTCGATGCCCTGGGCCAGGCCCACGAACACGCCGAAGTCGGTGATCGACTTGACCGGGCCCTTGACCTTGTCGCCGCGCTTGACGTTCTCGGCGAACTCTTCCCACGGGTTGGCTTTGCACTGCTTCATGCCCAGGCTGATGCGGCGCTTGTCTTCGTCGATTTCCAGGACCATGACTTCGACTTCGTCGCCCAGCGAGACCAGCTTGCTGGGGGCGATGTTCTTGTTGGTCCAGTCCATCTCAGACACGTGCACCAGGCCTTCGATGCCCGGCTCGATCTCGACGAACGCGCCGTAGTCGGCGATGTTCGTGACCTTGCCGAACAGGCGCGTGCCGGTCGGTTAGCGGCGGGCCACGCCGAACCACGGGTCGTCGCCCAGCTGCTTGATGCCCAGCGAGACGCGCTTCCTCTCGGCGTCGAACTTCAGGACCTTGGCGGTCAGTTCCTGGCCAACCGTCACGACTTCGCTCGGGTGACGGACACGGCGCCATGCCATGTCGGTGATGTGCAGCAGGCCGTCGATGCCGCCGAGGTCCACGAACGCACCGTATTCGGTGATGTTCTTGACCACGCCGTTGAC